>JABSRT010000009.1 GCA_013214945.1 Gammaproteobacteria bacterium | reverse complement strand
GCCATTGCCAGACTCCTATTCAGTAAAAGGCTCCGTTCTAACGAACGGAGCCTTTTGCGCATCTAGTATTTGGTAAAGTGCAATGACCGGCATGATGCCACGGACTTTAAAGCGTGCCGTCGCTGACGAAGTCAGTGCAACAGGGTTAATGAGTTGATGGCTAACGTGGTCAGCCATTGCCAATCACCTATTCAGAAAAACGCCCCAGCAGAAATGCTGGGGCGTTTTTCGTTTTGGTCTGGCAATGACCGGAATGATGCCACGGACTTCAAAGCGCTAGTCGACGACGTAGTCGTTGCAACAGGGTTAATGGGTTGATGGCTACAGTGGTCAGCCATTGCCAGACGCCTATTTAGAATGAAGCCCCAGTCGAAAGACTGGGGCTTTTTTCGTATGTGCAGTAGAATAATAGAAAGTCCAAGGGCTGCCGCCGCTGACGGAGTCAGTGCGAGATATTGCTCGTAGCCACGCAAAGAACGACTTAGCTATGCCAATCATCTATTTAGATAAGCCGCTGCATTAATGTTCAGCGGCTTTTTCGTGTCTGCGCGCTAAACGTGATTAAGCTAATGCTAGGACGTTTTTGATGATGTATATTCGAATAGATCGAAAGTTATCAGACGATTAAACAAGGGTACTAAATCAAGGTTAGACTTTTCTGTTCTTTTGGGTACAATTTATTTATTAAGCTCGATTTGTCAAACTTTAAACTTACTGGTCTCAAGTTAACCAAGATGGAAAATATTATGTTAAGCAAGGTAGCATTAGCATCGTTGATCTTCACGTCAACATCATTATATGCAGGAAGCAACACTAGCGAGTTGTGTGATGAAGATCCACTCGATAATTATCAAGTATGTAGCACTCAACTTGGTTGGTATATCGGTGGTGAAGTTGGAACGGCAAAGACCGATGTTAGCCAAACACAACTTGATACTTTTTATTCAGAATCTGGACTCAATGCAACGAGTACCGATATTGATAACAAAGGTATCTCTGGTTCACTATTCTTTGGTTATCAATTTAATCGTTACTTCGCATTAGAGGCTGGTTATTTAAATCTTGGAGATCGAAGTATCGATTTCACCGGCCAGTCATCAGATTTAAATGCATATTATGACAGTGCTGAACATATCTACCCGCAGTCGGCTAATGGTTTTTCTATTTCAGCTCTAATGTCTTTACCGTTAAGTGATAGTTTTAGAATTACGGGCAAGCTTGGATACTTTGATTGGAAGGGAGATTATATTACTTATGAGAATCAAACCAAAGTAGGTAAAGATCAAGTTTCAGATCAAGATTTTTATTACGGCCTTGAGCTCGGTTACCGGATTAGTGATAGTGTTGAGTTCCATGTTGGTTATCAACATTTTGAATTAACCAGAGACAAAATAAATTCGCTAGGGCTTGGTATTCGCTATTACTTTGCTAGGTAATGTTTTAAAAGTACAACGCCTGCGCTTTGAGCAGTTAACGGTTGTTAAAACTATTTATAAGCGATTATTACTACTAGTGCAAACAGTAGGGTCATCATTTAAACGATCTTCGTTGTAACAAACAATAAAACGGCACGAACCTCCTCTGCTTGAACTTATTTTTACTAAGAAAGCCACCTTATTATAAGCTGGCTTTTTGCTGTGCGCTCGTTGAATTGGTCACTGACGATATAAATTATGAACTACAATGTTGTTCGATATTTAAGCGTTAAACTGAATGGACATTAGTTTATTGGATCTATTTGTTCAATAAACTGTCATTTAGACAAAAAGTAAGTACCTACCATGTTAACTGAAAGCATCTTCTGTGTGGTATTTGTACTATTGCACCCTTTTGTTTTGTATTTTATTTGCTCTAAGTGGTTGCATTTTAGTCGTTAAGTCTGTTTTTTGTGTTGTTTTGTTATAATTTTGTGAAATAAGATGCTCTGTGGGCTATTTTTTCTTTTTCAGTCTGCTAGTCTTATGGGGTCATACAACATCATTTGTTTTATGAAACATGAATCACGAGATCCAAAAAAAATAAAAAGGGGTTTGTTTATGAAGTTTAAGAAATGTTTAATCGCGTGTGCGACAACGGGACTATTAGCAACGGCAAGTGCTGCTAATGCTGCCGGCACACTTGATTCTGTTATGAAAAAAGGATTTGTACAGTGTGGCGTTAGTACTGGTCTAGCTGGGTTTTCAAATCCAGATGCTAACGGTAAATGGCAGGGGCTAGATGTTGACGTTTGTCGCATGGTTGCTGCAGCAGTACTAGGGGACGAGTCAAAAGTTAAATATGTTCCTCTAACAGCAAAAGAACGTTTTACAGCACTACAATCTGGTGAGATTGACCTGTTGTCTCGTAACACTACCTGGACCCAGACTCGTGATACTTCTCTAGGCATGAACTTTGCTGGTGTTAGCTACTACGATGGTCAAGGCTTTATGATTAATAAAGACTTGGGTATTAAAAGTGCAAAAGAGCTTGATGGCGCAGCTGTATGTATTCAAGCTGGTACCACTACCGAGCTTAACCTAGCTGATTACTTCCGTTTCAATGGTATGACATATAAAGCTATCGTTTTAGATACTGCCGACCAAACGGTTCAAGGTTTCAAAGCTGGTCGTTGTGATGTCCTGACTTCAGATCAATCTCAATTATACGCACTACGTATTAAGCTTGATGATCCTTCAAAAGCGATGGTACTTCCAGAAGTTATCTCTAAAGAGCCGCTTGGGCCTTCAGTTCGTCAAGGTGATGATGCTTGGTTTAACGTCGTTAAATGGTCGCTAAATGCAGCGATTAACGCGGAAGAGCTAGGTATTACTTCAGCAAATGTTGATAAGATGAAAGGTTCTAAAGATCCAAACGTAGCACGTTTGCTAGGCACAAGTGGTAGCTTGGGTAAAAACCTTGGTCTATCTGCTGATTGGGCATACAACGTTGTTAAGCAAGTGGGTAACTACGGTGAAGTATTTGAACGTAATGTTGGTACTGGCTCACCATTAAAAATCGGTCGTGGCCTTAACGCGCTATGGAACGACGGCGGCATTATGTACGCACCGCCATTGCGTTAATCTTCCTAAGACAGAAAAAGCCACCTAAACGGTGGCTTTTAGCTATCACAAGGCTTGAAAGCCAATAAAAAATGCTGCTTGTCTCTGATTTAAAAAGAGACAGTCAGTCAAAAAAAACAGCATAGCTTAAATGCTATTAGGGAGGCCCAGGTGGTAAACAATCAACAAGCACCTGAAAAACAAGTTAAATTCTGGAATGATCCAGAAAAAAGAGCCATTATTTTCCAAGTTATAGCCGTGGGATTAGTTGTCGCGGGTTTCTATTACATTATTAATAATGCCCTAACTAACATGGAACAACGGGGCATAACCACTGGTTTCGATTTTCTTTCTAGAGAGGCCGGATTCGGCATTATCCAATCTTTGATTGATTATACTGAGCAGAGTACCTTTGGTGATACCTTCATCGTGGGTCTATTAAATACCATTCTTATCTCCGTTATCGGCATTTTTCTCGCGACCATCTTAGGATTTACTATCGGTGTCGCACGTTTGTCTAATAACTGGATGGTGTCAAAAATCGCGATGGTTTACATCGAAATATTCAGAAATATTCCTTTATTATTACAAATGTTTTTCTGGTATTTTGCGGTATTGCGAACGCTTCCAATGCCAAAGCAAAGCGTTAACATTAATGATTCGATATTTTTGAATATTCGAGGATTATATTTACCCGATCCCATCGCTGGAGATGGTTTTTCTTGGGTCATAGCCACTTTAGTTGCTGGTATCATTGCCAGTTTTTTTCTCATACGTTTTGAGCGAAAACGTCAAGCAGACACCGGTCAAACGTTTGCTCTGTTGTTGCCAATCCTCGGCCTAGTCATCGCACTGCCTGCTGTTGTCTTTTTGATAGTCGGCGCACCAATAACTTGGGATTACCCGGCACTTAAAGGTTTTAACTTTGTGGGAGGCATCACGATTATCCCTGAGTTTATGGCATTGCTTACCGCATTAGTCGTATATACGGCGGCCTTTATTGCAGAAGTGGTACGTTCAGGCATTGAAGCTGTACCTAAAGGTCAGTCGGAAGCCGCCTCATCGTTAGGTTTATCTTTTGGTTTGAACTTACGTAAAATCGTCATCCCGCAAGCGATGCGTGTAATAATTCCGCCTTTAACTAACCAATACCTAAACTTGATGAAGAATTCGTCGTTAGCAACCGCGATTGGTTATCCCGATTTAGTCTCGGTATTTGCCGGTACAACATTAAATCAAACAGGGCAGGCTATCGAGGTGATATTTATGACGATGGGCGTTTATCTGACATTGAGTCTGAGCTTGTCATTCATTATGAATGCTTATAATAAGCGCGTTGCGCTGGTTGAGCGATAGGAGCCCAAATATGATAATACATCAACCACAACCAAGCTTACCGGCTCCTAGCAATACGATTGGGCCAATTGCCTGGATGAGAAAGAATTTATTTTCTTCAATTGGCAATTCAGTATTAACGCTAGTTGGTGCCTATATCGCTTTTAACCTTATTACCACTGTTATTGGCTGGGCTTTTATCAATGCTGACTGGGGCGGCGACAGTCGTGATGCCTGTACTAGCGGCGGAGCGTGTTGGACTTTCATTTCGGTTCGTCTCGGTCAGTTTATCTATGGATTCTATCCTCCTGAACTACGCTGGAGGGTTGATATTGTATTCTTGCTATTGGCGCTTACCTTAGCTGCCTTGGCGATTGATAATATCCCGAAAAAAGGTTGGATTGCGTTATGGGCAGTAACCGGATTTCCAGTGGCAGCTTATTACCTGCTATTTGGTGACTCTTTCGGTCTGGAAATTGTCGAAACCCATAAGTGGGGCGGTTTAATGCTGACTTTAGTGCTGGCTTTAGTGGGAATTGTAGCTTCATTACCACTGGGCATTGCACTGGCTCTTGGTCGTCAGTCTGAGATGCCAGTTATTCGAAGTATTAGTATTGTTTACATTGAGTTTTGGCGGGGAGTTCCGTTAATTACCGTGCTCTTTATGGCGTCGGTTATGCTGCCATTGTTTATGTCATCTGAAGTGACTACCGATAAACTGGTGCGAGCTTTAATTGGTATTACACTCTTCCAAGCGGCCTATATGGCTGAGGTGGTACGTGGTGGTCTGCAAGCTATGCCTCGAGGTCAATATGAAGCAGCAGATGCATTAGGTCTTAGTTATCCGCAATCAATGGGACTAATCATTTTACCGCAAGCATTGAAATTAATGATCCCTGGTATCGTTAATACATTTATTGCTTTGTTCAAAGATACTAGTTTGGTGCTTATTATCGGGTTGTTTGATCTGTTGGCTATTGTTCAATCTGGTCTTGCTGATCCTAAGTGGCTTGGCTATTCCATTGAAGGTTATACCTTCGTGGCATTCGTTTTCTGGATTTTCTGTTTCAGCATGTCGAGATATAGCCAACACCTTGAAAAGAAATTGCACACCGGACACTAATTACGTCATCAAGTTAATAGCATATCAAGTAATAACTTGGTCGACTGGAGAAGAATATGAATGCCAATGTAAAAGACAATGTAGAAAGTAGTGCTGCCGCAGGTAGCGACGAAATAATGATTGAACTAAACGACATGAATAAGTGGTACGGTGACTTTCATGTGTTGAAAAACATCAATCTAAAGGTTAAAAAAGGCGAAAAAATTGTAATTTGTGGACCCTCTGGTTCAGGGAAATCGACATTAATCCGTTGTATTAATCGGCTGGAAGAACACCAAAAAGGTGAGATTATTGTCGGTGGTATTGAATTGACCAATGATTTAAAAGACATTGAAACGGTGCGCCGTGAAGTTGGCATGGTATTCCAACACTTTAATTTGTTTCCGCATTTAACGGTACTGGAAAACTGCACCCTTGCACCAATCTGGGTACGTAAAACACCGCAAAAAGAGGCCGAGAAAATTGCAATGGAATATCTTGAGCGAGTCAAAATACCTGAGCAAGCGCACAAATTTCCGGGGCAGCTTTCTGGTGGTCAACAGCAACGTGTCGCTATTGCACGAAGCTTATGTATGAACCCACAAGTTATGTTGTTTGATGAGCCAACGTCAGCCCTTGATCCCGAAATGATTAAAGAGGTATTAGACGTAATGATTGGTCTAGCAGACAGCGGCATGACTATGATTTGTGTAACCCACGAAATGGGTTTTGCTAAAACAGTTGCAGATCGAGTGATATTCATGGATGCAGGTGAAATTATTGAAGAAAACAATCCGCATGACTTCTTTGATAACCCACAGTCTGATCGTACTAAATTGTTCTTAAGTCAGATATTACATAACGGTTAATACTCGTTAAATACAACCTGGCTACAGAGCCTTGGCTTGATGAATAATCAAGCCAAGGCTTTTTTTTGGCTGCACTTAAAATGGAATCTAAGAGCAATTACATTAAATTTATGATCTTGTTGTACGTGGCGAAAATTAATTTAGACAAGGCGCTCAATCTTAGGCACCGCACTTAATAACTCTTTGGTGTAGGCATGTTGGGGGTTTTGCATCACTTGTTGGGTCAGGCCTTGCTCAACTATCTTACCATCTTTCATTACTGCCATTTTATGGGCGAGCTGCGGAATTAACGACAGATCGTGGGTAATAAACAAGTAAGACAAGCCGTGCTCTTGCTGCAGCTCTAACAGCAAGTCTAAGACCTGGCCCCTAATCGAGACATCAAGGGCGCTGGTAGGCTCATCGCATATAATTAGTTTTGGTTTGACCGCTAGTGCCCGAGCTATCGCAATACGCTGGCGTTGACCGCCAGAGAATTCATGGGGATAACGATTTAAGTGTTCTGGCTCTAAGCCAACGCGTTTAATCAGACTGTTTATCTGCTGTTGCCGTTGCTGTTTGTCCGGTTCCACCTTAAGGCTAACCATGCCTTCTTCAATAATGTCATTAATGGTCATACGCGGGTTCATCGATGAAAAAGGATCTTGAAAAATCACCTGTATATCTTTGCGATAAGGCATAAAGTTGCGGGCTGACAGCTGCGAGGTTACTTTGCCGTTAAAGACTATGTTGCCTTTAGTGGTATGAATTAGGTTTAAAATTGCTTGGCCAGCCGTTGTTTTACCGCTGCCACTTTCACCGACTAACGCCAGTGTTTCGCCTTTATTGATCACAAAACTGATGCCATCGACTGCTTTTGTATGGCTGTTGACGCGTTGTAGCAAACCTTTGCGCTGCTCGAACCATACATGCAGATTCGATACTTCTAATAAAGGCTGTTCACTGGCACGATTGGTAAAAAAGGAACCGTCAGGCAGCGAGTTTATCAATTGTTGGGAATAGGGGTGTTGTGGTGCGTTAAAAAAATCTTTGGTGTTGTTGTGCTCAACAATTTTACCTTGGCGCATCACCGCGACAGTATCAGCCATTTCAAAGACCACGCCCATGTCGTGGGTGATTAACAACATCGCAAGCTGGTGTCGTTTACAGAGCTTTTTAAGCAAGCTTAATACCTGCTTTTGAATTGTCACATCAAGCGCGGTAGTTGGTTCGTCGGCAATCAGTAATTTAGCATTACATGCCAATGCTATCGCAATCATTACCCGTTGTTTTTGACCGCCGGAGAGTTGATGGGGATACCAGCTTAGCCTGCTTTGTGGTTCAGGAATGCCCACTTCTGTTAATAATTCAATAATGCGAGGCTCGGCTTGAGCAAGTGTTAAACCTTGATGGATCCGTAATACTTCACCAATTTGTTGTTTGATCGTTTGGACCGGATTTAAAGAGGTTTGCGGATCTTGAAATATCATCGCAATATCTTTACCACGAACCCCATTCATCATTTGTTCGGTTATCGAAAATAGCGAGCGCTGGGCTAGCATGACATTACCGTGACTAATCTTTAATGCATCGGGCAATAATCTCAAGATTGATAATGCGGTTAACGATTTTCCTGAGCCTGATTCGCCGACTAAGGCAAAAATTTCACCTTTACTGATATCAAAGCTAACTTGCTTTACTAGCTGGGTCTGGTCATGAGCAAGTTCAATGCTGAGATTGTTGATACTTAATAAAGCCATGTTAAATTTCCTGTGCCTGCTTGCGTTTAATCCCAAATATTCCTGCCTTAACAATGCGAGGATCGAACGCGTCACGTACTTCATCGGCAAATAGGTTAGCGGCGAGTACTAACACGAACATTAAGCTAAAGGCTGCTGTGACTGACCACCATACAGTTGGGTCGCGTGACAATTCAGAGCGGGCGGCATTGATCATATTGCCCCAGCTATTCATCGAGGCATCAACCCCAACGCCGATATAAGATAAGACCGACTCGGCTAATACAAAGGCGCTAAAATCAAGTACCAGCGCAATCAAAATGATATGAGTGACATTGGGTAAAATATGGCGGCTAATTACCTTGCGATGTGGCACACCAAAGGCGTGCGCGGCTTGCACATAATCAAGTTGGCTTATTTTTAGGGTTTCGGCGCGTAACAGGCGGCATAAACCTGTCCAACTAGTTAATCCGAGAATTAAACACAGTGATAAAAATTTAAAATCGGCGCGTTCAATGGTCAAATTAAAGCTGGCTTGGTGGGTTTCAATATAGACATCGATTAACAAGATTGATGCGGCAATTAACAAGATCCCAGGAATTGAATTTAAGGTGGTATAAACATATTGCACCACGTCATCAACGAGGCCTTTAAAATAACCGGCACTAATGCCTAAACCAATGGCCAATGGCAAGGTTAATATTGTCGCAAGGGTGCCAATAAGTACCCCGGTTCGAATAGCCTTTACCGCTTGATAAAACACGTCGGTACCGACTTTGTCGGTGCCAAAAATATGATAGACCGCGCCGAGTTGAATGGCCCAAGTATTAAGTACGATTAACAAGGACAAGGTGCAGTAGATAGTAACAAGCGGTAAATAACTTGTTGTTTGACTCGGTTTTCGTTTTAGCAGAAAATTTATTAAGCCGACCACCAGTAATGAAATGACTACCCCTTGACCTAACGCGATGGCGCTGCGTGCTAATACGTCATTGGTATGGTTAGCGGGATCGGCGATATGGCTGCCAGCATATTTTAAGCGGGCATAATCGCGGTAAACTCGGCCCAGTGAATCAGTTTGGTTTTCTTTGGCGAAAGAATATAGCGCAAAAGGGGCCGAGTAAGTGGTTTCAACATTGGCCTTGACGTCCGTTAAGATAAAGTCGAGCACACTTTTCACTTCACTGCTGTAGTGAATCTCGGTGCTTACTGGGTTCGTTGGAGACTGCGTTAATGCTTGGCGATAATGAATTGAATCTAAAATCGCAATGAGCAAGTAAAAAGCAATAATGATAAAAGATCCGCAGCCGACGCGTGTTTGAAACACATAGCGCCACTTTTTTGCCGTTTGTGGATTGGTTCTAATTGTTTTAACCAACCAAAATATCGCAACAATTAACACAAACAATAAGCCATCGCTGTAGAGCATGGTAAATTTCATGATGATAACCTCACTCGTGGGTCAACTAAGGTATATGAGATATCGGTCAGGATTAGCCCGATGATATATAACACTGACCCTATAAATACCATTGAACGCACAACCGCAAAGTCTTGCGCTTGTATCGCATCAAGGGTGTAACTGCCCAGACCCGGAATACCAAAAAATGACTCCATTAATAAACTGCCCATAAACAAGGTTGGGATCACGACGACAATACCGGTCAAAATTGGGATCATCGCATTAGGCAGTAAATGTTTGAATAATACCGACAACTCTGACACTCCTTTAGCGCGAGCTGTGCGGACGTAATCGCGATTAATTTCTTCGGTAAAGATTGCGCGGTATAGGCGGGTGCCCCCGCCAATGCCGGATAACACACCGATGATCACTGGCAAGATCAAAAACTTAACCGCCTCAATACCGTGTAAATAGCCTGAAACTGGTACTAGGTGCCACAGCTTGCCAAACATAAATTGGCCGCCAATAATGTAAAAAACTGCTGAAATAGAAAATACGACGATACAAAATATCATCGCGCCTACTTCAAACAAACTGGCTCTAAACATCACGACAATCAACGCGAAGCTTATATTGACGATGATCCCAATAATAAAGGTCGGAATTTGTACCGCCAAACTTGGCCACATTCGCTGGGCTATATCTTGGGCGATAACACGGCCCTCGTCTGATTTTCCAAAATCGAACACGAACAGCTTGAGTGATTTCTCAAAAAATACCGTATCGGTGAGCAAACCCTCACTATCTGGATCATTGTTAATAAATAATGGTTTGTCATAACCGCGTTCGACTTTCCATTGCGTGACCGCTTCGGCAGAAATATGCTTGCCGCCCAGTTGCACTTGCGCCATTTGATCTGGACTATTGACCAAAAAAAACAGCGCAAAGGTCAGTACATTGACCCCCAATAAAATTGGCAGTGAATACAATATTCTTCGTAATATATAGGTAAACATAGTCAACTTACTTTTAATGAATGATGAGAAAAATGCATCGTGATTATTCGTTATCGGTTAATACCATGGTCTGACGCCGTCGGTAGGCTAATACGCCCGGAATAGTCACCAGTAATACGACCAACAAAACTAATGCCAGCGGCCACAGTACTGGCTGATTCCATTGTTGGCGTTTTTGTTCTCGCAGTTGTGGATCAATATTTTGGAATTTAAGGGTCGCCTGCGAAATTCCATGCGGTTTATAGTTTTTCATCCACTGATTATTTAAGACAAAGGATTGCGGATGAAAGCCCGATGCCCAGGGTAAATCACGATGATAAATATCGATCATTTGTTTTATTATCGCTAAACGTTCAGGCGAGTCAGCCATCGTTTTCATTTGGTTAAATAAGCGATTGTATTGCGGATTATCATAATTGCTGGCATTAACGCCAGAGCCGCCGCTGCCTACTCGTCCATTGGGGCCGTAGAGTAAAAATAAGAAATTTTCAGGATCTGGGTAATCGGCAAACCAGCCCCAAGAGAAAATTTGAGCATTGCCCAATTCCATTTTTTCTTGAAAGCGGTTGTAATCGGTCGAACGAATATTAAGTTGAATACCTAACTTTTTAAACTGTTTAATCATCCAGTTTTGGCTGGCATTATTACTGCCTGTCGTATCATAATTAAGGATCAATGGCTTGCCGGTAACACTGTCACGCCCCTGCGGGTATCCGGCTTGTGCGAGCATTTCTTGCGCTTGAGCTAAGGATTTTGTAACTGGCTGCTGCTGTGTTGAATCCCAGTCAAAAATATAGGGATTAATACCTTGTTCGCCGCCCTTATATGCGCCAAATATACCTGGCGGCAAAGGATCTTGAGCGACTTGGCCACGGCCGTTTCTAAATATAGAAATTTGCTCTTGCTCGTTATACACCATCGCGATAGCACGGCGCAGTTTGCGGTTTTTCTCACTGTTACCACCAACAATTGGGTCGAGCATATTAAACCCGAAATAATAAGTCGCAGGTGAAATAGCCATGGTCAGCGAGATGCCTTTTTTGCGCATGTCATCGCTTAAACCAATGCCTTCAACGCCAACATTAACCGCTTGATCAAAACTATCACTGCTGATGCCTGAACGATCATAATAGCCTTGCAAAAACTTGGTCCAAATTGGGATCGACTCTTTTTCTAGCCGAAAACTAACTTGATCGATAAAAGGTAGTTTCTTACCGGCATCGACCAATAAACCTTGCGCTTGATCGTCATCGCTGCCAGAGCTTGGGTAAAAATCATCGTGATAATTAGGATTGCGGCTTAATACTATTTCTTGATTTGGATTGTGCTTGGTCATCATGTAGGGACCAGTGCCAACGGGGTAAAAATCTAAGCTAATGTTTTTATCAGCGAGTCCTGGTAAGTGATAGAAACGATCAACCTCTACTGGAATTGGAGCAAAAAAGTGGAATGCTAACCAATATTTAAATTGGGGATATTTGCCTTTAAGCTTAATGCTAAAAGAGTAGTCGTTATTTTTGGTGACACCGGTTAAATCTAGCTGGCTTAAATCGATCCATTGCTGCTTATTATTGTCAGTTCGAATAGATTTTATTTGCTGACGCAATGGTTTTAGCCCAACAATGTATTGCGATAACAGATCCCAAATGGGCAGGTGCAAGGTCGGATCTGCCATCCGTTTAATTTGATAAATATAATCGTCGGCGATCAGCTCTTTAGTATCGATTTGGCTAAATTGATCTAAATTTTGAAAATCTTGATATTGCGTTTTATTACCGACTCGATAATACGCCTGATTTTGTTCGTTATTAGCAAAAGCGGGGTGCGGCTGATAGTAAATCCCTTTTTTCAGTTCAAAAGAATAGACCGAATATGCAGGCTCGCTCACATCACCATTGCTCGCGGGTTTTAATATTTGACCTTGCTGATCAAGGTAACTGACCGTCGGCATTTTTATTAGTGTTAATGGTTGCAATTGATAAGGACGTTTAAGGTAATGATATTCAAGCAATGGTTCGTAGATTTGGTCGATTAAGGTTGCTTCATCTAAATTATAAGTACGGACCGGGTCGAGATGCTTAGGTTTATTGCTAAACACCGAATACATCGTTAGTTTATCTGGTGCTGTTTTAGGGTGCGGATTGTTCCATGCGCTGCTATCGCAGCCAGAAAGAGCCAAGCTTATGAAACTTAGCATTAAAATGGAGCGAATCATCGTTGGGATCGATTGTAGCCAGTTCCTAATAAAATTCAGAGTATTCAATCGTTTTGTTTCCCTATCCCTAACTGAGTCTGTGGTTATCGATGTTAAATATACTATCTAAATACCAATCTAAAAATAGTCGCAACACGCTGATATTTAAGATACAGCAATTGTTCGCGCGATAAACCTTTATTTAATTCTAGTTGTTTTCTACTTTACTGCATCATGATTAACTGGCGGCTTATTGGCTAAGTGTTGTTGCTTAAACTTGTGCCAACTACTAGCTATTACTTTGAGCTCACTGCGCAGCCAAGACTCGAATTTCTGGACCTTAGGGCGTTTAAAATGCAATGGTGGCGCAACCAGATAAAAATCGTAGTTCGATTTTAAGTAGCTATTAACAGGGCAAACTAACTGGCCGCGTTCGAGCAGCTCGTATACTAGGCTGTAGCGTAACATTGCAAACCCTTGACCGCTTAATACCGCCTCAACCAGCATGGTTGAATCACTGAGATAAAGTGACTCTTTGGCAAAGGTCACACCTAATGTTTGTTGAAACTCTGCTAACGCAACCTCCATGTCTGGCGCAGCATCGCGCAGATAAGGCAATTTTACCAATTGGGTTAAAGCGGCTTGCTCTGTATTAATTAAGGCTGGGTGACATACCGGCAACAGATAATCTTCTAGCAGTAAGCGTGAACTTAACCCTGAATATTGCCCTCGTCCGAAACGGATGGCCAGATCCAGATCGCTGTTGTCAAAGCTAATCAAACCTAAACTGGGCGATAAGCTGATTGTAAGCTCAGGTAATGCTTGCTGAAACCTTCCTAACCGTGGCACCAACCAACGCCCAGCAAAGGAGGGTAATACCGTCATGCTGAGCTTATTGGGCTCAGGATCAAGCGCCAGTCGGCCAATGCCATCTTCCATACTGACAAAAGCCTGATCGATAAACGGCAGCAATAGTCGGCCTTCTGCGGTTAATTCGACTTCTCGGGTCAACCGTTTAAACAGGGAAAGACCTAAGTATTGTTCTAAGGTTTTAATTTGTTGGCTAATCGCTGTTGGGGTCACGTGCAATTGTGTGGCGGCTACTTTAAAACTTTGGCAGTTGCCGGCGGCGCGAAATGCTTGCAGTGATTTTAATGGTGGCAATCGAGTCATTTCACGTCTCACTATAGATAAGATTCTCTTAACTATAGCTGGGAATATCTCGTTTGTCAGTGCCAAGTTAGTGGCGGAGTATAGGTAAGGTTAACAATCAAGAGGAAAGGATCATGAGAGAGCAAACGGTAAGTCAAAATCATGTTAGCCTTAAAGTAGCGAACCTAAGCCAGCTGGTGTTCAGTGTTTGGCACCATTGGCGGCTAAACGCCAGAACGCGCCGTCAGTTGGCTCAATTAACCTGCCAGCAATTGCGAGATATTGGCATTAGTTGCCATGATGCCGTCGTTGAAATACAAAAACCATTTTGGCGGTAGTGATGAAACAATATTTAAATATAATCTAACTCCAACCATGATATTGCTTGGAGTTTTATTGATTTCGATATACCTACCAATAACGCCTGACACCTAACTATAAATGAACTATAAATTAAAACCGTGTAGCTGAATTTTCGGTGAGCAACCAAGCCATGCTTGTTGCATCTTAAAATCTACTGGGCTAAGATGCCGGCTTACATATTGTATCACTCGTTATTTTTCGCATATTCTTACTGACAGTTTGGTGGAACATTTTTTGATTCTGTTTAAGCGCATATTATTAATAGTTTTGTTTATTGCCAGCGGTGCGCAGGCAATGGCGACTGTTGCTATGCCTTATCAAATGATCAAAACCAATCATGTTATGGCTAGCGCAAACGATTCAATGGCTGTAGGGACTAGCGACTGCGAGTCATGTATGCAACATAACATGAGCGACGTTGATACTAACCAATTGTGCAATTACGAGTGTGAAGGTTGCCAAACTGCCTGTTCATTACACTTTATTAAGCATATCGATATTGTAGCAAGCGTTTTTCCGACCGAAAAACCATATCTTAATGAAGATAACCACATCTCTTCCACCACCGATAGCCTGTTCCGCCCACCAATATTCTGCTAACACAGGGTTGATCCGTTTTTATACAAGCTGATCACCACATTTATCGTTAGCAGGAGCAATGCTCCTGACTTTTAACCATTTTGGTTTTATGTGGAGTTTCTCATGAAAAATTTAATTAATCGTCCATTATTGGCAATTGTTGCCGTTAGTTTGTTTGGTGCTGCCGGCATTTACAGTGCTGTTGCAGGTTCGTCTAATCAGCAAGTCTCTGAGGTTATTGCAACCGACTCAATTATTCCTGTTACCGTCTATAAAGATCCCAATTGTGGCTGTTGTACTGGCTGGATTGAGCATATTGATAAGCATGGATTTAAATCCACTGTCGTGCACCCACAAGACTTATATGCGTTTAAAGAGAGCTTGTCAGTAGGCACTAATTTGCGCTCTTGTCATACCGCCGTAACGGACAATGGTTTTGTTTTTGAAGGTCATGTTCCCGCCAAGTACATCAAGCAATTTCTTAATAATCCACCGAGCAATGCGTTAGGCCTAACAGTACCAGGTATGGTTGTCGGTAGTCCGGGCATGGAAGTTGGTGATAAATTCAGAGCCTATCAAGTGCTGGTGCTAAATCGTGACGGTAGTAGCTCGGTCTATGCCGAAATATCTAGTTATAACCAACAGTTTTAACGGGGCCTATGATGAATCGATTAATACTCTTGAGTATTAGCGTGAGCTTAACGCTGCCCGTTTGGGCGCAAAGCGATGAGCTGACACAGGCCTTGGCAGAGAACGAAGCGGTGATGAACGATCCTTGGTTCAGCGCGAACCGGCATCGTCAGGCTGCGGTGAACGCGCGCAGTATCGCGGCGGCCACCGAAGCGGACCCCAAAATATCACTGGGTTTAGCCAATCTACCACTTGATAACTTTGATTTTAATCAAGAAGGTATGACTCAGCTGAAGGTCGGCATTAGCCAACAATTTGGTCGTGGTGACTCGCTGGCACTGATGCAAAAGCAGCTGCAGCAGCAGAGTTTGGCTTATCCGTTGATGCGCAGTGACCGCCAAGCCAAGGTACGGGTTAATGCTGGTGTGTTGTGGCTTAAGTTGTATCAAATCACGAAAACAGCGGCCTTAATTAATAAAGACCGTCACTTGTTTGAGCAGTTGATTGATATCGCTGAAATGAGTTATTCAAGTGCCTTTCGTCGAACCAGTCAGCAAGATGTCATTCGCGCAGAATTGGAGCTTATTTTACTTGATGATCGCCTCACTGTACTCGCGCAACGTAAGTCGGGCTTATTACGTCAGTTAGGCGAGTGGTTATCACCTGCGACTATGGCATTGCCCTTGGGTCGTGACTTACCAAAATTAACACTGAATCTAGCGGCCTCAGCCTCCGAACCTCGGGCGTTGATGTCTCATCCTGCGGTGAAAAATTTAGCTCAGCAGGCAATATCAATGACCGTTGGCATTGATGTCGCCAAGCAAAGTTATGAGCCGCAATGGGGGATTAATGCCAGTTATGGTTATCGGAGTGATATGGACAATAACACGCGTCGTGCTGATTTGGTGTCGGTTGGAGTAACGTTTGATTTACCACTCTTTACCGCGAATAGACAAGACCAATATGTTAAGGCTGCTATCGCCAGTACTGAGGCGGTTAAAATCGATAAAATCTTGCTGTTACGTCAAATGAGCGCCAGTGCTAAAGCAATTCAAGCGCAATTATATCAGCTTAATCAGCGGAAAAATCGTTACCGAAATTTACTGATCCCGCAAGTGCATCAACAGGCTGAGGCTGCGCTTAATGCCTATAGCAATGACGACGGCGATTTTAGTGAAGTGATGCGGGCGAGAATAGTCGAGCTTAATACCAATATCTCGGCATTAAATATTGAAATTGAACAACAAATACTAATAACTCGCTTGAACTACTTTTTGACAGGTAACGCGAGTTAAGGAATAAATTATGAATAAAGCATTATCAACTATCACCTTATTGATCGTTGGCGCCGCAATGGGTGCTGTAGGCTTCTCACAATTTGGCGTTGCAAGTACCGCCAGTAGTGCCGTTAGTACAGCAACGTTACCCTTATATTGGGTTGCGCCGATGGATCCAAATTACCGTCGTGATAAACCAGGCCAGTCACCGATGGGCATGGATTTAATCGCGGTTTATGACCAACCTGCGGGCGCTAAAGACAGCCCAGGCACCATAAATATTTCACCTGATGTCGTGAATAGTCTCGGGGTGCGCACAGCCGCGGTTGAGTACCGCCTGTTTAACGAGCAAATTAATACTGTCGGTTACATTGGTTATGACGAAGACCGTTTAATTCATATTCACCCGCGAGTGGAGGGTTGGTTAGACAAACTTTATATCAAAAACAAAGGGGCACAGGTCGTTAAAGGGCAGCCGTTATACGACATTTATTCGCCAGCACTGGTTAATGCCCAAGAAGAACTAGTGATAGCGTTAGAGCGTAACAACAAGCGGTTAATTCGTGCGGCTAAAGCAAGATTAGCCGCGTTATTGGTGCCGAAATCAACCATTAACCAACTGATTAAAACCCGTAAAGTGAGACAAAATATTACCATCTTTGCCCCGCAATCAGGCGTGGTTGACAACCTATCGGTTCGTGAAGGTTTTTTTGTTAAACCGGGCACTAAAATTATGTCGATTGGTGCACTCGATGAGGTGTGGGTCAATGCTGAGGTCTTTGAGCGCCAGGCATCATTTGTCGCTGTGGGCAACGCAGTGGTAATGAGTTTAGATTATTTACCGGGTCAACGTTGGCAGGGCAAGGTCGATTATATTTATCCGACGCTGGATGCCGATACGCGTACGGTTCAGGTTCGATTACGTTTTGCTAATTCTGATTATGCATTAAAGCCAAATATGTTTGCTCAGATCATGATCGCCAGTGACTCAGACCAAGCATTGTTGGTGCCCAAAGAGGCGGTTATTCGCACTGGCGAGTCAAACCGGGTGGTATTAGCTTTGGGAGAGGGTAAGTTTAAATCGATTAACGTCGATATTGGCCGTACTAATCGCCACAGCATTGAAATAATCGACGGCCTTGTCGCCGGTGACGACATTGTTGTCTCGGCACAATTCTTACTTGATTCTGAATCAAGCATTAGCTCGGATTTTGTCCGAATGAATCATAATAATCAGGCGGTTGATATGCCCGGCATGGATCATAGCCAAATGGGCAAGATGAAAGATATGCTCGGCATGGATCATAGCCAAATGGGCACGATGAAAGATATGAGTGGCATGGATCATAGCCAAATGAGCAATATGGCTGAGATGCCCGGTATTGACTTGAGTGATGATCAGATCTCGACGCCAATAAAGCAAGGAGCTCTTTAGTGATTGGTTCTATCATAAAATGGTCAGTCGGCAATCGTCTTTTCATTATTTTAGCCGCCATGTTGATGGTTGGCATTGGCTTGTATTCATTAAAAAACACTCCCGTTGACGCCTTGCCCGATCTGTCTGATGTCCAAGTAATTATAAAAACCAGTTATCCGGGACAAGCGCCGCAGGTGGTGCAAGATCAGGTGACTTATCCGCTAACGACCGCGATGTTGTCTGTGCCAGGTGCGGAAGTGGTGCGGGGATATTCGTTTTTTGGCGACTCTTATGTCTATGTTATTTTTAATGAAAATACCGATTTATATTGGGCGCGCAGTCGAGTGCTGGAATACTTAAGCCAGGTCGCCTCGACTTTACCTGCCACTGCCAGGCCACAACTGGGCCCCGATGCAACAGGGGTCGGCTGGGTTTATCTTTATGCCTTGGTTGACCGAACCGGCAAACATGATTTAAGCCAGCTGCGCAGTTTGCAAGATTGGTTTTTAAAATTTGAGCTGCAAACGGTGCCCGGCGTTTCAGAAGTATCTACTTTAGGAGGCATGGTTAAGCAATATCAGGTGCGGGTCGATCCAGATAAATTACGTGCTTTTGGCATTCCATTAGCTCATATCCAAACCGCGATTAAACGCGGTAATCAAGAAATTGGTGCCTCAGTTGTTGAAATGGCCGAAGCTGAATACATGATCCGTACCACAGGTTATTTACGGGGCGAAGATGACATTGGCAACATACCGCTCGGCGTTAATAAAAGTGGCACGCCGCTGTTATTAAAAGACGTTGCAGATATTGGCATTGGTCCGCAAATGCGTCGCGGCCTAGCTGAGCTCAACGGTGAAGGTGAAGTTGTCGGTGGCATTGTGGTGATGCGATTTGGTGAAAATGCACAAAAGACGATTGATGGTGTAAAAGCGAAACTAGAGCAATTAAAGCAAGGCCTGCCCGAAGGCGTTGAGGTGGTGACGGTTTATGATCGCAGCGCCTTAATTGAGAGCGCGATTGATAATTTGTGGATGAAACTGCTCGAAGAATTTATTGTTGTGGCACTGGTCTGTGTGGTGTTTTTATTCCACTTTCGTTCGTCCTTGGTGGCGATAGTCAGCTTGCCAGTTGGTATATTAACCGCCTTTACCATCATGCACTTTCAAGGGCTTAATGCCAATATTATGTCATTGGGCGGTATTGCTATTGCGATTGGTGCAATGATTGATGGCGCGATTGTGATGATCGAAAACATGCATAAACACATGGAACGAACGCCGCTAACTGATGAAAATCGTTGGAAAATCGTGATTAAGTCAGCCAGCGAAGTTGGTCCTGCATTGTTCTTTAGCCTGCTTATCATCACGGTTAGTTTTGTGCCGGTATTTACCCTTGAAGCGCAAGAAGGGCGCATGTTTGCGCCACTCGCCTACACCAAAACTTATGCAATGGCAGCTGCTGCTGTTTTGGCGATAACCTTAGTGCCCGTGTTAATGGGTTATTTTATTCGTGGCAAGGTGTTGGCCGAACATAAAAACCCGGTTAATCGGCTTTTAACCGCGGGTTATATGCCACTGTTAAAAACGGTTTTACATTATCCCAAAACAACTCTCGGCGCTGCGTTAGTGGTGTTAGCGATTGGACTCTGGCCGCTTGACAAGATTGGCAGTGAGTTTATTCCGCCGCTTGATGAGGGCGACTTAATGTATATGCCAACGACTTATCCGGGTATTTCTATTGGTAAAGCACGTGAACTGTTACAGCAAACGGACAAGCTTATCCGTACTGTGCCCGAGGTTAAAACGGTATTTGGTAAAATGGGTCGCGCCGAAAGTGCCACCGATCCGGCGCCATTAACCATGATTGAAACCTTCATTCAATTTAAACCACAAGACCAGTGGCGCGAAGGAGTAACCAAAGAGAGCCTTAAAAAAGAACTCGACCAACTCATTAATTTACCGGGCGTGACCAATGCGTGGGTTATGCCGATCAAAACACGGATCGATATGTTGGCGACAGGCATAAAAACCCCAGTCGGGATCAAAATAGCGGGACCCAACCTTAAACAAATTCAAGCTATTGGACTGCAGCTTGAAACTATTTTGGGCCAAGTGACCGGCACCGCTTCTGTTTATGCCGAGCGAGTTGCTGGTGGACGTTATATTAAAGTCGATATTGCGCGTGAAAAAGCGGCCCGTTTTGGTTTAAACATTGCTGACATTCAACTGGTTGTCTCAACCGCAATTGGTGGCATGAATGTCACTAACACTATTGAAGGGCTTGAGCGCTATCCGGTTAATATTCGTTACCCGCAAGACTACCGTAATTCGCCAGAACAGCTGGCCTTATTACCCATAGTAACGCAACAGGGCCAGCGTATTGCGTTGGGCGATGTCGCTAACATTATTGTTGAAGACGGCCCGCCGGGCATTAAAAGTGAAAACGCGCGACTTAATGGTTGGGTATTTATTGATATTGAAAATATTGATATCGGCAGTTATGTCGAAAATGCCCAGGACGCCGTACAAGACCAACTAGTACTGCCGGCAGGTTATTCGATTACTTGGTCTGGTCAGTATGAATACATGCTGCGGGCGAAAGAGAAGCTGGCTTATGTTATTCCATTGACGTTGGCGATCATTGTATTTTTGTTGTTTCTCAATTTTCGCAATATTACCGAAGTGGCGATCATTATGGGTACTTTACCCTTTGCAATGGTCGGCAGTATTTGGCTGATGTATAGCCAAGGTTATAACTTTTCGGTCGCGGTTAGTGTTGGTTTTATTGCGCTTGCTGGAGTCGCGGTTGAAATTGGGGTGATTATGTTGGTTTATCTCAATCAATCATACCAAGAGATGATCGAGAGCCTGAAACATCAAAATAAACTGCCCGATCAAGCGACGTTGTTGCAAGCAGTACTTAACGGCGCTGGTTTGCGAGTTCGCCCGGTCATGATGACAGCTGCGGCGATTGTGGTTGGTTTATTGCCAATAATGTATGGCACTGGCACGGGTTCTGAAGTCATGAGCCGCATTGCGACACCTATGGTTGGCGGCATGATAAGTGCGGTGATCTTGACCTTATTAGTTTTACCCGTGGTGTATTTTTTATGGCGTTCAAAATCGATTAAAACCCTGAGTTTAGACAATTAAGGGCGGTTTGAAAGCTAATGTTGAAATCATGGTCGTGCATTGTCGCGTTCAAGAATGTTGCGCTGTGCCGCCATGGTTATATTTTGTTGTTTTATATACCAGCTCTGCTGGTTAGGAGAATTTGAAAGATGAAAAAATTAGTGACTTGGTGTGCTGTAGGTATCTTTATGTTTAGCTCGGCAGTATCTGCTCATACTGGCTTAAAAGATTCAACGCCCGCAAGCAATGCAATGCTGATGATGACGCCAAAACAGCTAGCGCTGGAATTTAGCAGTGAAGTTCGCTTGGTTAAATTGTATTTACGCAATAGCAAGGCCGAACAAATTAAATTCGACTTTAAGCCCTCAGCCAAAGGCATGAAAAATTTTAATTATCAGTTACCGAAACTAGCGACGGGAAACTATCGCGTTGACTGGATGATTATGGGCAGCGACGCCCACAAAATGACCGGATATTATACGTTTATGGTGCATGACATGGGCGAGATGCATAACACCGATAACACGACAAATACTGATCACTCACTGCACCTGCAGTAAGGGTAAAACAATGGCAGAATATGGTTGGGGATTAGCCACGGCATTGAGTAAATTGTTTATATATTTGGGCATTGCTGCAGCGGTTGGCGGAATTTTTATCTCCTTGAACACTGCTCAGCATCGCACTTTAGTCTTCAATATTAGACGGTATTGCCTGTGCTTAATTAGTGTGGCGCTTGTCGCCTCTGGCGCTAACTTTTTTATTCAGGTTGGCGCCTTTGCTGAGACCGGGTTAACAGGGATGTTTGATGTGATGTTTATTGAGTTTTTGTGGCAGTCAAATGCTGGCAGCTCAATGTTATTCACGCTATTAGCTTTGATATTAATGCTGCTTAGTAGCCTATTAATAACTTTCCCTATTGCCCAGGCGCGATCCTTGATTATTGTGTTGTTGGGTAGTGCGTTACTGTTGCTGATGAATGCATTTACTTTAGTCGGGCATACCGCGCAATTGAGTTTGTTCACGCAAATTCTGTTAGGCGTTCACCTTGCCGTTGCAGCATGGTGGATGGGGGCTTTATGGCCATTATGGCGTGCCTGTCATGACGTACCTAGCGAAGTATTGTACCGTTTAATGGAGACATTTGGTCGTTATGCCGGGTTAAGTGTTGGCATTTTGATTGTTTGTGGCACTTTGCTCGGGTTTGAATTGGTCGGCTCATTTGAAGCACTCTTTTTTACTGACTACGGTCAGGCCATAGTAGTTAAGTTATTTATGGTCAGTGTTATTTTGCTGGTCGCGGCTTATCATAAATGGAAGTTAGTGCCGGCGTTACTTAAAAGGCAATCGAGCGGGGTTTTAGCACGTTCAATAATCGTCGAAATATATCTCGGCATTGCGATATTGGCAGTCACCACAATAGTATCGACTTTAACAGGGCCTGCTCATTAAGGGTTGCTTACTCTGTACTATTATAAGCCTAAGTGATCTCCTGCTTAGGCTTTTAATGCCCAAGTTAATACTCTGAATAAAGTTAGGATCTAGCTGTTGTATTGTAAGTAGTGTATTTTTAGCGAGCTAATCCCATCATTTAAATAATACGGGTAATTAGCTCCGGGGTTATTGTGCCGCTGGTAATATGCCAGTTCAGCTATTTAGGAGGATATTGAAGGTGAATAAATTAGTAATTTGGGGTGCCATTAGTGCCGTTGTGTTTAGTTCTGCAGTATTTTCTCATACTAAGTTAACTGGCTCTGTGCCTGCGGATAATTCAATATTGCAAACGGCGCCGCAACGGTTAGCGCTTGAATTTCGTAGTGAAGTTCGGTTGGTTAAGTTGTCTTTGCACGATAGCGATACGCAAGATATTAAATTTAATTTTAAACCTACAGCGTCAGCAATGAAAGAATTTAGCTATGCTCTGCCAACATTAGCGACTGGCAACTATCGTGTTAACTGGATGATCATGGGCAGCGACACCCATAAAGAGACTGGATATTATACGTTTATGGTACATGAAATGGACCCGATACTGACCACTAACATGACGACCGATGAAAGCCAGCCACAGTGATGGGTTAAGGATATAATAATGGCTGAATATGGCTGGGAATTAGCGACGGTATTAAGTAAGTTTGTCATTTATTTGGGCATGTCTGCCGCGGTTGGTGGGATTTTTATCATGCTGATGACCGTGGAGCATCGGACACTGGTACTCAATATTAAAAAGTATTGCCTGTGCTTGATTAGTGGTGCGATTGTCGCTGCTGGCGTTAATTTTTTTATTCAGGTAGGCAGCTTTGCCGAGGCAGGGCTTGCAGGCATGTTTGATGAGGTTTTTATTGAGCTGTTATGGCAATCGCCAATAGGTGACGCATTGATTTTAATCTTGCTGGCTCTTGTTGTGATGCTTGTTAGTTGCTTGCTCGCTGGTGCATCGGCTATTTGGCTGCGCTACTTGAGCATAGTGTTGACAGTCGTGGGCTTGGTTGTACTAAGCAAGGCTTTTACTTTAGTTGGCCATACTTCGCAGCTTAGCTTAGCTACTCAAGTAATTTTGGCGATTCACTTGAGCATAGCGGCTTGGTGGCTGGGGGCGTTGTGGCCGTTATGGCGAGCTTGTTTTGACGTGCCAAACCAAGCGCTGCATGGCCTGATGAAAAAATTTGGTAACTATGCCGTGATTAATGTCTTGGTTTTGATCATTTGTGGCACTGTGCTTGGGGTTGAGTTAGTCGGATCATTTGAGGCGCTGTTTTTAACGATCTATGGCCTGGGCATTGCGATTAAGTTATTGACGGTGAACTTTATCTTGTTGCTTGGCGCTCATCATAAGTGGACGCTAGTGCCAGCATTACTTAAACAGCAATCGAGCAAGGTCTTAGCCAGCTCGCTTAAAGTTGAGATATATTTGGGCCTCACTATATTGGTGATTACCACGGTAGTATCGACCTTAATCGGACCATTTCATTGAGCCGCAACTAGCGGTAGCCTAAGTGGGTTATTACCCAAGCCGGTTATCGCTTAAACCAGAATCACTCCATTGATTTAAAATAAAAAACAAACGGTAAGCATTTATTATACTTGTCACTTTGGTAAACTTATCTGCTACTAATTGACGAAATTTAGCTGAAGAGATCCTTTATGGCATTTGAAACTATCGGTTTAGTGCTGGCGATAATATTTGTCGCTACCTATGTGCAAACTGTCTCTGGCTTTGGGCTTGGCATGGTTGTGATGGGCGCTGTCACGACTTTAGATTTAATGAGTATCGCTGACTCTTCGGTCATTATTAGCATGGTAGCCTTCATGAATAGCTTGTTTGTAATAAAAGGCGATTTTCGTGGTGTTGATTTTCAGGCGGTACGCCGAACCTGTTTTGGTATTTTACCCGGGTTATTATTAGGTTTGTTTTTACTTGATTATCTCAGCAGTGAATTCGCTCAAGCATTACAGCTGTTGCTGGGGCTAACTATTATCATTGCGGGCATATTAATGTTGTTGCAGCCGCAACCGTTAACACAAATATCAAAGCCAAGCCGCTTTATGCTTGCTGGTGGCTGTTCTGGCCTGTTGGCTGGCCTTTTTAGTATTGGTGGTCCGCCATTAATATTTGTTTTTTATCGCCAGCCGTTTGATTTGAAAACTATCCGCTTGTGTTTGTTAAGTATCTTTTTGGTGAGCTCAAGCAGTCGTTTGGTACTAGTCGGCATCGAGGGCAGTTTAAGTTGGCAGGTGTTGATCTTTGGTTTGGCTTGCATGCCTGTAGTGATGTTGGCCAGTTGGGTTGGAAAACGCTTTGCGCCACCGCTTGACCTTATTCAGATGCGCCGAGTGGCCTTTGCTTTATTAATCGTTATTGGCAGTAGCTTAATCTTTTAACGGTGATTAATACCTAGCCTTTTGACGCTGCGGCTTGTTAGTTAGGCCGCAACCTTGAGTCGCAGCGTTAGGTTAACGACTAATAAATAGCCCTAGTGCGATTAACACGGCCAAAAATATGGTTTCAGTGATCATTAACACAATTGGTCGCCAGCCCATTGCTGCCAGTTCTTTAAACGATGCTTTCATGCCTAAACCAACCATGGCCACGATTAAACACCAGCGAGAAAGATCAACCAAGGAGCTGGTAATTTCTACGGGTACATAACCTGTGCTGTTAATCATCACGATAACGATAAAAGCAATTAAGAAACCAGGTAAAGAAACTTTCGAGCTCGCACTGGAATTTTGATTGTTTTGTCGAGCAACAATAATAGAAATGACCAAAACAACAGGCACTAGCATCGCGACCCGTAATAGCTTGGTAAAGGTTGCGACGTCGCCAACACTGTCAGAAATCATGTAACCGGCGCCAACGACCTGCGCGACGTCGTGAATAGTGGCACCAAGAAAAATTCCGCTTTCGGCAGCCGTTAGCCCGAGCGAAGATACAATAACAGGGTAGAGGATCATTGCCACCGTGCTTAAACCTGTGACGCAAATAACCGTAAAAATTAGATTCTTTTCAGCGTCTTTATCTTGTGGCAGTACGGCTGAAACGGCGAGTGCCGCTGAAGCACCACAAATACCGACCGATGCACCCGCTAAAATACTCTGTGATTTGCCTAATTTTAACCATCGGCCAAACAGGTAACTAAAACCAATAGTCGCTGGTACGCCAATAAGCACTAACACAACAGGGGTCATGCCCAGACTCATTAATTGCTCAATAGTTATTCTAGCGCCGAGCAAAGCAATGCCAAAGCGCAGAATAGACTTGGCTGCAAACTGGATACCTTCAACGCAGCGACCTTCACTGGATAAGTAATTAAGCGCCATGCCCATTAATAATGCGTAAAGAATGGTTGGGCCACCGTGATGTTCGGAGACAAATTTAGCCGCCATACCGATCACTAAGCACAACAAAAAACCGGGCATTAACACCGAAAGTTTACGTAAAAATGGCGAACTTGAGGTAATAGAGTGTTTTTCGGTATGAGCCATCGATATCCCCGACACTTAATAATATGAATAATATGACCAAACTAAAGGTCTGGCTGTTAATTTAATCTAGTACGGCGCTCACAGATAGATACAGTCTGTGCCGGACCTTAGGTCCAATATTAGTTCCAACCTTTAGCTCCAATCCTTAGCTCCATGTTTAGGCCGATAAATTTAACTGCCGATACGCTGCGATAATTGGGCCCACGTCTTGTCCGGTATTTTGATCCATCCGCTGGTAATGGCCTAAAGTCTGAGCTAAATATGCTTGTTCAAGCGCGCCAGCTTGTTGCCACAAGATCGAGCCTTGGGCAACAATGGGCTGATTGCTAGTGTTCGAAACATGAATAATTTCATAAAAGCGTTTATTTTCTTTAATCAAACATTCATCGACTAGGCCTAAATTCATCGCTTGCAGCGCGCTGCGTAATTTAAACTGATGGCGCAACGGGCAAAGTAAAAAATCGAGCTGGTGGTCGTTAAAGCGGGCGAGTATTTGTTGTACCATGGCGATGCTTTGTTCACCCCCAACCCCTGCTATAATCACTAAATGACGTTGGTCTGAGCTGAAGTTATTTATCGGTAGGTTTGCAACATCAAGGCAATGAACTTGCCATGCATTAGTCTGAGCGTCGGCCTTAAAAAAACGCTTAAGTTGCTCAGTTAAAAGTTCAGTAATGCTTGGCACAATATCGACAAAGTGAATGGTTGAATTTGAATTTTGGCTTAGCAAATTCATGCCTAAGTGGCCATGATCACAACAGCAGTCCCAGATGTGATGCCAAGAATGATCTTGACCGACCATCGCTGCAATTTGTTGGATTCTTTTGCTTATTTTCAATCAAAACTCCGAGCTTTAAAATATCGACCTGACCAAGTGTTGTGGTAACGTTATTGGAGATCTATTGGTTGTGACGCCTGTGCAATAGCGCTGATTTTATCAAGTAACACGTTTAAGTTAAAATCATTTCTAATAGTTCTATTTTTTTAGCAAGCAGAGTTAGTAATAAGCGCTGCGCAGCAGGCAACTAGCCAGCACAGATGCTATTGAACTATAAACATATTAATTGATATTCCTCAGACCAGAGTTATTGGCGGTTATGACTGCTTGAGATGACAGATGAATAAAAAATCCAGATTAGCATCGCTAACATTTACCACTGCTCGGCTTAACGTGGCCAATGTCGAAAGCTCCTTGGCGACACCATCATCAAAGTCAGCGCTGTTAACTGCCATTGTTAGAGTGTTTTCGCCTCTAGTTGTCCAATCACTGCCTGATAATTTTCATGATATTGAAACTGAGTCACAAGCCGAGCTGTGGCTTGATAATATGCTGGCTGACAGTCATCTCTTTACAGTGACTTTGCTTGGGCATGAGTCCGCAGTTGGTTTTGTTTTTCTTTATCCGTCTGACGATAGCCTTGCTCATTTAGGTTATTTGTTAGCGGAACAATTATGGCATCAAGGCTATGGCAGTGAGCTATTGTTTGGTTTAATTGAGTGTTGTAGAGCGGATCGGTTAATTGACCAACTAGCAGCTGGGGTTGATGTTGAAAACATTGCCTCAGCGAGATTATTACAAAAAGTTGGGTTTGAATTAAATGAGACCACTGATAATGGGATTTCCTTTTATCAATACTCTATCGCTTGAATCTAAATTATTGCCGCTTCAAATGCCAAATTACTGGTAAAAAGTAGGGTTATTGCTCGCAAAGTTAAAAAAACCTTAATATTACCCTTTCGCTTGGATATTTTGCCCTGTATCATCCTGCCCAATTAATGGCCAGCGCTAGTTATTAGGTTGGCGACCGTACAATAGATAGAGAATCAAGTCATGACACAGACCAGCAAAATCGCAAGCGCTGCAATGCTAAAGCAAGCCCATACACATATGCCGATGGGCGTAGCCGATAGTTACCGTTATTGGGGTGAAGAAAACACCGTGTTTGTTAAAAACATGAAAGGGTGCACCATCACCGATTGTGACGATCAGACTTTCGTTGATTTTCGTTTAGCGTATGGGCCAATCATTTTAGGTTATCGTGATAGCCGAGTTGATCAAGCTGTTATTGATGCAATTACTAATGTTGGCACCATTTCTGGTTTCTCTACGGGTTTAGACTCAGAAGTGGTTAGCCTGGTTAAAAAGCTTTGTCCGCAGATTGAAAAAATGCGTTTTGCTAACTCAGGCACCGAAGCGGTAATTGGCGCAGTACGTACTGCACGTGGTTTTACCAAGCGTAACAAAGTTGTTGTTGTTGAAGGTGGATTCCACGGTCTATATGACGAAATGATGTGGAAATCAGATGTCGATAATTGGGACAGCGCACAGCAAGCCGCTCCTAGCATTATCCCATTTGGCGCTGGCATTCCAGAAAGCACCCGCGAGCATCAGGTTAGTGTACCGCTTAATGATGCTGCAGCACTTGAAGCAGTATTTGCTGAACATGGCGCAGATATTGCGGCGATTGTGATTGAGCCAATTATGGGCAACTGCGGCAGTATTTCGTCAACCCAACAATACATGCAGCAATTGCGTGATATTTGTGACAGCCACGGCTCGTTACTGATTATGGACGAAGTGAAAACAGGTTTCCGTGTGGCTAAAGGTGGCGTGCAAGAGCTTTATGGTATCTATGCAGACTTGACTACTTATGCCAAAGCCATTGGTAATGGCTACCCTGTCGCGGCATTTGGTGGTCGCGCTGAAGTCATGGACATGATTAGCTTTGAAGAAGGTGGCGTTACGCATGGCGGTACTTATACCGCGAACATGATTGCGTTAAGTGCAGCTAAAGCGACGTTAACAATCTTAAGTGAAACCGATGCTTTAGCGACGATTAATACCGTTGGCGCTAATATTCAACAGTTGCTATCACGTGTCTTTACCAAGCACGGTATCGAGCACCGCTTTGCCGGTCCTGATTCAATGTTTGGGATCCACTTTGGCAGTGAAGTACCGCTGAATTACCGTGATTGGAAAAAAACCAATAGTGACCTTTATACCGAGTTTGCTTTAAACTTGATTAAAAATGGCGTGATGCTAGAACCAGATTCACGCGAACCTTGGTTCATTTGTGAGTCACATCAGAGTGTTGATCTGCAATGGTTAGAAAAAATGGCCGATTTATCAATGGCGCAAGCGCTAGCCGTTTAATTCTCAACGTTTATTGAACAGTCATAACGATAGGGCCTAACAGAGTTGTAGGCCCTTTTTAGTGCTAGGGTTATATTGCTGAAGTTATAGCACTTGGATTAAAGTCAGCCGCTACGCTTATATTGCGTTAGGTAATTGAGAGTAAATTGTTATTATGGAAAAGTACGAACAACTGCTTATTTCGATGCGTCGAGTGATCCGCGCTATCGATGTACATTCAAGACAACTAAATAAAGAGTCAGGTTTGACTGGGCCGCAATTATTAGTGATGAAAAAAATTGCCCAGCTCGATGGTCCAATGGCCAAGCAGGTTGCCAAAGAGATCACTTTAAGCCCAGCGACGATCACCAATATTATTGACCGACTCGAAGCCCGTGAGTTGGTTAAGCGCCAACGCAGTGAGCATGACAAACGCAAGGTTGAATTGTATTTAACTCAGAAAGGGCAGTTAATTCTCGATAACGATCCGCAGCCTCTACAGCGTCATTTCATTGAACGTTTTCAGTCATTGCAAGGTTGGGAACAAAGTCAAATATTATCAAGTGTCGAACGCATTGCAACGATGATGGACGCCGATGAAATCGACGTCATTGAGCCACTAATCACTGAAGCTAAAGCTAAAGATCAGCCATAGCTGTTATTTGTGTTGCTTTTCTCGGTAATGGCTATGACTCTAGGAAGTTATTTCTCGGTGTAGTTGTGGCCAACTTCATGGCCGAGTTGGCTTAAGAATTGACTCATAAATTGCCAGCGAGTTTTAGCCTCAGTTAAACCAGCGCTGGTTTTCATCGTGCCAACCAGGCCCTGTAATTTAGCAAAAAAGTGATCAACACTATATTGCTTATCGTTTAATGGCCGCGCTTTAGCAAAGGGATCGTCCGTTTGATAAAGAGAGCTGCCCCAAGAACCTCCCAGCATTAAACAGCGTGATAGCCCGATGGCACCAAGTGCATCAAGGCGATCGGCGTCTTGCACCACAGCGGCCTCAAGTGTGGTGGTCGCAATGTTAGCAGAATAACTGTGGGCGCTAATAGCATGTTCAATTGCTTCAAAATACTGCGCCGGATAACCCACCTCAGTTAAATACTCGATCGCACGTTTGGCACTTAAAACTGAGCCTTGGCTGCGTTGCGGTGAATCTTTCGCGACATTGACACAATCGTGGAGCCAGCAGGCTGGAATAACAATCGCTAAATCGGCATTTTCTAGCTCGGCGAGTACAATGCCACTGGTGACTACGCGTTTGATATGGGCAATATCATGCGCCGGATCAAAATCCATTTGTTGCTGCACAAATTGTTCGAACTGAGTTTGCCATTGCAAGGGCGTTTTTGTCGTCATATTACTCTTATTTTAATTGTTGGGGAGGCGCAAGGTCCTCGGTATGGTTAGTGACTAGTTGTACGGGTAATGTTTTTTTTACATCGACCCCCAGCTCACGAAAACTTTCAACCTGACTGATTAAATTGCCTTTGCCGCTCGATAATTTTTTGACTGCCTGCTCATAACTCTGATTCGCCTTATTAAGGCTATGGCCAATGGTGAGCAAGTCTTCACTAAATAATCGTAATTTATCATAAAGTTTTGCGGCTTTGCTGGCGATTAGCTGGCTGTTTTTATTTTGTTGATCGTAACGCCATAAGTTATGAATGGTGCGTAAAGCGACTAATAAATTGGTTGGGCTAACCAGCATGATATTGTTATTCATCGCGGTAGCAATTAAGTCTGGTTGGTTCTCAATCGCGAGTAAAAAGGCGGGCTCAATTGGAATAAATAGCAAGACGTAGTCGAGACTACGCAAGCCTTTTAATTGGTGGTAATCCTTACTGCCTAAATCTTTAATGTGCTGTTTAATAGAATTAATATGTTCATTTAGCGCTAACTGGCGCTCTGTTTCATTGTCGCTATTAAAGTAACGTTCGTAAGCGGTTAATGAAACCTTAGAGTCGACAATAATGTCTTTGTCATCGGGAAGATGCACGATAACATCGGGCCGAAAAGCTTTGCCATGTTCGTTGTGGTGTTGGCTTTGGGTATGGTATTCGTGCCCTTGGCGTAAGCCAGACTCTTGTAATATTCGCTCTAAAATTAACTCGCCCCAATTACCCTGCTGTTTGTTATCTCCTTTGAGTGCACGGGTCAGATTAATGGCATCGGTTGCCATTTGTTGATTGAGCTGTTTCAGGTGACCAATCTCGAGCTGAAGCTGATGACGTTGCTTGGTTTCGTTTTCATGACTGTGCTGGATTTGCGCTTTAAATTCGCCCAATTGCTGTTGCAAAGGCGACAGTACTGCATCCATGCTGGCTTTATTTTGTTGTTGAAATAGCTGACCTTTTTGTTCAAGAATTTGCTGCGCTAAATAACTAAATTGGTGTTTGACACTCTCGTGATTATTGTTGACCAGTGCGAGCTGTTCTTGATGGGCTTGTTGGTGCAGTTTGCTGGTGGCGTTTAATTCCCTCACTTGAGAGATAAGTTCATAGTTTTCAGCTTGTAACTTGGCTGATTTTTGCTGAGTTTGTGATAACTCAAGCTGCAGCGAATCGAGTTGATCTTCACTTTGATGCAAGGTTGTCTCAAGCTGTAGCACCGTGATCGCGGTAATTTTTTGCTGCGCGGTCACGTCTTTTTGATGGAGTTGGCGCAGCAAAAAATAACAGATTACGATGCCAAACAGAAAACCAAAGATAGGAATCACTAAAGCACCCCATGGGGTCAGCGCTAGTTGCATAAATTTATTCCAACTATTTTACGAATAATCATATAGTAACCTATCCCCAAGCCACTTGGAATTGCAGGATTTCAGCGGGAATTTAAATGGCCAAATGCAAGGCATTTATTGCAGATAATGGTCACTCCCTTATCAAAATAAATAACGCAGTAGTTGGTCATTTAAAACCCGCCCGTGGGAGCTTCTCAGGTAAGTAATCACTACGTTACATCAGTTTAAAAGGCAGTAAGCATTCCTAAAATGATATGCCTTGTGCTAACTCACCTGAGAAGCTCTGAAACCTGCATTCTCAAGTAGCTTGGGTATAGAGGCTACTGCGCTTTCAAATAGATCACACTCGGGTTATGGCGCTAAGCCATTAGTGGCAGGTCTGTAACAGTGATTAACGGAAGCTATTAATGAGCAGTTCGCAATCATCATTGCTCAAATTAATAAACTTGATGCCAAGAATATAACGGCATTGTGACAGTCGCCTTTTGACGATAATTCGGCAGTTGATCGATAATTTGTTGTGCGGTAATTCAATCGTTAATTGACAAGTCAGTGGGTGTTGTTGGCCTTTACTCAATTGCTCGGCGCAATCATCATCACAGATTACTTGAATGCCAGCGGCTGAAAGGTTGACCGCTGTGATGGAGTGGTTTTGGTGGTCAGAGGTTAATTTTAATTTAAAATCAACCAAATATCTTGGGTGGTGGCGCCGTTCTGAGTGCATCAAAAGTCCCAATGTGGTGGTTTAGAGATGTATTTAGCATAGAGCAACTTAGACGCTTTTGAATAAAACTTCGCTATCAATTGACGTTGGCAGTAATGGTGGTACTAGGGTCATAGTTTAGAGTAGCACTGATAGTCTGACGGTAGAAGCTAATAAATAACCAATATATAACCAATAAATATCTAATACCAAGCGGCAAGATATCTCGCTTGGTATTATCGAGTTATCACTGCTGATCCTAAGCTTATTACCTGCTATTATTCACGCGAATTTTTTATCAGGGTTTATTACGTTAGGAGTATCAGTGAATACTAGCCCAGTTAAGTCGTTATCTTTTTATGAATTTGTTGCCTTAATGGCACTGATGATGTCTTTAGTCGCACTGTCGATTGATGCAATTTTACCAGCCCTTGGGCTTATTGCTCATGATCTTGATGTCATTAGCAGTCAAACACTGCAATTAGTGATCACGAGCCTATTTGTTGGGTTGGGCATAGGCCAGTTATTATTAGGCCCCTTGTCTGATAGCTTTGGCCGCAAGCCGGTTATTTATCTTGGCTATGTGATCTTTTTTGCCGGCAGTTTACTGTGCGTATATGCACCGACTTTTGAGATATTGTTGATCGGGCGTTTTATTCAAGGCTTAGGATTAGCGGCGCCTCGGGTGTTAACGACCGCGATAATTCGTGATAAATACGCTGGCAGAGAAATGGCCCAAGTCATGTCATTCATCTTTGTCGTGTTTATTATTGTGCCGATGTTAGCGCCACTATTGGGGCAATTCATTTTATTGTGGGCTGGTTGGCCGATGGTGTTTGGTGCCATGTTGGCGATTGGTATCGTCGCATTAGTTTGGTTTGCAATAAGGCAACCAGAAACCCTTAAGCCACAATATCGCCAGCCATTACGGCTACAAAATTTATGGGCTGCATTAAAACAAGTATGCCAGAACCGGGTAGCTATAGGTTACACCCTAACTGCTGGCATTATCTCGGGCGCATTTTTTACTTACTTGGGCTCGGCCCAGCCGTTGTTTCAACAAGCTTATAATTTAGGTGATTCGTTTGCGCTGTATTTTGCGGGGTTAGCGTTAGCTATCGGCCTGAGTTCGTTGTTTAACGGCAAAATGGTCGTCATTAAAGGCATGCAATATATGGTGTGGCGAGCGCTTGCTGGCTTGGCTATTAGCTCTGCGGTGTTTTTGATTATTGTGGTGCAGCAGCAAGGTATGCCGCCATTGATGTGGACCACGGTGTATTTGGTCTTGGTGTTTAGTTGCATTGGCATTTTGTTTGGTAATTTAAATGCGCTCGCGATGGAGCCTTTGGGGCACCTTGCGGGGATGGGAGCGGCGGTTGTTGGTTCTTTATCGACCTTGATTTCGGCCGGGTTAGCCATTGCACTATCACGATTTTTTGATCATACGATGGTGCCATTAACCGCCACTTTTTTGGGCGCTGCGCTTGCTGGGGCAATAATTTCATCTTGGGTTGAGAAAAACAGAAGTGTAGAGGTAAGCCAATAAATGTTATTAATCATTGATAATTATGATTCATTTACTTACAACTTGGTTCAATATTTTCAGCAACTAAAGCAACAAGTTGAAGTGTATCGTAATGACGAAATTAGCCTTGACGAGATTGAGCAACTCAAGCCGCAATATTTAGTCATTTCCCCAGGTCCATGTACCCCCAATGAGGCTGGTATTTCATTAGCAGCGATAAAACATTTTGCGGGTAAATTACCTATTTTGGGCGTGTGCTTGGGTCATCAAGCGATTGGCCAAGTTTTTGGGGCACAGGTGGTACGAGCGCCTCAGGTGATGCACGGAAAAACCTCACTTATTACTCATAATAATACTGGGGTGTTCAAGCAATTAACTAATCCATTACGGGTAACCCGTTATCATTCATTAGTTGTTGAACCGCTTAGCTTGCCCGATTGCTTTGAAGTGACCGCGACGATAGAAGGTATTACTGGCGCTGAGATTATGGCCATGCGTCACAAAACGTTGCCGCTTGAAAGTGTTCAATTTCATCCTGAATCGATCATGACTGAGCAGGGATTAGATCTATTGGCTAATTTTTTAAGCAATCACCTCGATTATGTAAAAAGTTTGGCTGTTGTTAGCAGCAATAATGAATAAGCGTGTATATTAAAGAAATTGGTGATAATGCCGTTATATTATAGCCACACAAATCCAACGGCAGCAGTGCAGGTAAAGCCGGTATTAAACGTTACTGTTTTCCGTTACTATTTTTGACAGTGTTTTTCATTGTCGAGCTTTAAAATTTAATACAATATCGTAAGAGGGTATTTTGTGAGTCGCCTAAAAAAATGGTTCTCAAAAGAGCAGGTTAATCAACCTGAGACAATTGAACTAGAGCATAAACAGCCTCAACAAGTAAAAATAAATCAAAAAACTGGCCTTAAATCAAAGATGGTCAAAGATTTAGAGCACACGTTTTATCGTTATTTAGTGAGTAAATCACTGTTAGCGCCGGAAGAAACTGAAGTGAACAGTGAAATGCCAGACAACCGGATTTTACTTGAAATAGAACTTGGGCCGGCGTTGCAGCGTCAGGCCGATCGCCAAGCGAGTCAGGATCTGTTTTTGGCTTTGCAAGCGCAACTATTTCATGCGGTTGAAGAGCAATCTGAAACCAGACTGATTCATTTGACCAATGAGGATATTAAACGCTTTGCGATAGCTGATAGTTTGATGGATGCCCTGAACGTGCTTAATACACGGGCGGCTTCAATATCACGGATTAAGCCGCTGTTATTAAAGCATTCTGGTTTATTACTTAATATGGTTAACTTGCTTAACCGTTTTGACTTTGGCCAAAAGAGCTCCGGCAAACCATTGGGGCTAAAAGATGCCGAATTAAGTCTGAGCTTTTTGGGCATTGACCAACTGCGATTATTGTTACCCTATTTAATTATGCACGAAGCGTTAAAAGACTCGGGTCGTAAATTCAATCAACCCTCGCGTAAGTTATGGCAACATCTGCAGATAACCGCCGAGTCGGCTCGGGTGTTGGCTGAACTTGACGGTGAACTTAACGCCGATGAAGTTTACATGCAGACGATGTTTCATGAGATGGGCGCAATTTATACCATGCATGTGGTGAGTGATTGTTTTGATGAGGCTTGCCGTAGTTTTAGAACGCTAGCCAAGGAAAGCGGCGCGTCGGAAATTAGTCACCAAATCTCTGAGATAAAATCGGCGGCGCCAGTGCTTGATAAACTGTTACCGCTGTTTGCACCTAACATTAGTTTTAAGTTAGCTCAGCAATATAAGCTGTCGCATTTTTCGTTAAGTAATAGCTTAAATGAGTTGGCTACGGCGATGACCTTTGATGAGCTCTCGCCAATATCACGAGTGATTGCGCAAGGTCGGGCATATGCGTTATTTAAGCAAATGTTTAAAGCCCAATTAATGACGAAAGAGCAAGCATCTCAATACTTGAAATATCATCAGCTCGATGCGGATAAAATTCGAGTTCTTAACAAAGTTAAATTCTTAACGGTGCCAAAAATTGAAGATTGATTGAGCTAAATCGGCTGAACTCTTTCGCAAATGTAAAAAAATTCACCTTTTGGTGATTTTTTTTTACTTTCTTCTAATGAATTTATAACGTAAAAATCGATTATTTATTCGTGTCATACGAATAAATTCTGGGTAATTATGCAATCGCTGTTTTGTTAAACAAAAAATAGTGCTCAAAAATCATCGTAAGTGCAGTCTCTTTTATGTGGTGGGCAAGACAGCGCACACTTATTCTGGGATAATCCGTCGTCAAAATGATACAAAACATGGTCCAGTTTGGGTCAAAACACTGTGAATTTTAATTTATCAGTATGTATATAAATGTTAATTAACCTGTGAACTGTGCAGGTAAAAAGAGGATTGATTCTATGTCAGAGCAAATGCAAGTAACGCGTGAATTATTTAATGATGTAATGGTTCCTAACTATGCACCTTCAAGTATTATTCCAGTGCGCGGTTTAGGTTCACGCGTTTGGGATCAAAACGACAACGAATTAATTGATTTTGCCGGTGGTATTGCGGTGAACTGTCTTGGTCACTGTCACCCTGCGCTTGTTACAGCGTTGACGGATCAAGCTCAAAAAATATGGCACTTGAGCAATGTAATGACTAATGAGCCAGCATTGCGTTTAGCGAAGAAGCTAACCGATGCAACATTTGCAGATCAAGTTTATTTCGCGAACTCTGGTGCAGAATCAAACGAAGCGGCCCTTAAATTAGCGCGTCGTTGGGCATTAGATAACTACGGTAGCGACAAAGATCAAATCATTGCGTTTAACCAAGGTTTCCACGGTCGTACTTTCTTTACTGTGACGGTTGGTGGTCAAGCGGCTTACTCTGATGGTTTCGGTCCTAAGCCGGGTGCTATATCACACGTTGATTACAACGATTTAGAAGCCTTTAGCGCGCTTATCTCAGACAAAACTTGTGCGGTAATGATTGAACCATTACAAGGTGAAGGCGGCTTAGTTAGCCCGACTGATGATTTCATTAAAGGTGTTCGCGCCCTTTGTGATAAGCACAACGCCCTGTTAATTTTTGATGAAGTTCAAACGGGTGTTGGCCGTTTAGGTTCGTTGTATGCGTACATGGAGTTGGGCGTGACGCCTGACATTATGACAACAGCTAAAGCACTTGGCGGCGGTTTCCCTATCGCGGCGATGCTAACCACTAAAGCCATTGCTAAAAGTTTGAAGATTGGTACTCACGGTTCTACTTACGGCGGCAACCCATTAGCTTGTGCTGTGGCCGAAGCTGCATTTGATACGGTTAATACCCCTGAAGTATTAGCGGGTGTTGTAGCTAAAGAAGCTATTTTCCGTGCCGGTTTAGACGCTATTAACGCTAAATACAACGTGTTCTCTGAAGTTCGCGGTAAAGGTTTGTTGCTAGGTGCTGTATTAAATGAACAGTATAAAGGCCGTGCCAAAGACTTTATGGTTGCCTCTGCTGACGCGGGTTTGATGGCACTTGTTGCTGGCGCTAACATTGTGCGTTTTGCACCGTCGTTAGTTATTCCTGAAGCGGATATTGCTGAAGGTTTGGCTCGTTTCGAACAAGCGGTAGCGAAAATCGTTAACGCTTAACTATTAGCTATTGCTATTAGTAAGGCGAATTAAGCGGGTTTAATTCAATTGTTATGGATTAAATAACCGCTTAATTCGTCTTTAATTTTTTTAGGCTATGTGATGCCTGTTGTGGGAGCAACGATTATGTTAATTATTCGTCCAATTACTGAAGCTGATTATCCAGCATTAATGCAAATTGCGCACGACTCAGGCATTGGTTTTACGTCATTACCAACTAATGAAACCTTACTTCGCTCGCGCATTGCTCATTCTGAAGATTCATTTTTAACCGAGACCGACCAGCCTGGCAATGAAGGCTATTTACTAGTAATGGAAAATACCCTTACCGGTGAAGTTGTTGGTACTAGTGGTGTTGAGTCAGCAGTTGGGCTTGAGCATGCATTTTATCATTACCATCTAGGCAAGGTAGTTCATAGCTCGCAAGAGCTTAAAGTACACAATACCATTGAAACCTTAACCCTATGTAATGATCACACCGGTTCAGCTGAACTGTGTACCTTGTTTCTTAAGCAAAGCGCTCGTGGCGGCAATAACGGCCGTGTATTATCACGGTTCCGTTTCTTGTTTTTAGCTGAATTTACTGAACGCTTTGGTAAAATTGTGATCGCTGAAATGCGTGGCGTTTCAGATGAACAAGGTATCTCACCGTTTTGGCAGTGGTTAGAGAAACATTTTTTTGGAATGGACTTTCCAACGGCCGACTATTTGTCAGGCATTGGCAATAAAGTGTTTATTCCTGAGTTAATGCCGCGCCTGCCAATTTACGCCAGCTTGTTAAGCACCGAAGCGCAGGCCGTGATAGGTCAAGTGCATGACAATACCCGTCCGGCACTAAAATTGCTGCAACGTGAAGGTTTTTCATGTCGTGGTTATGTTGATATTTTTGACGCTGGCCCAACTGTTGAGTGTGAATTAGCGCAAATAAAAGCGGTAAAAGACAGTATTCGAGTTCTGGTCACTATTGGTGACGTTGAATCAGGAGCTGCTCATATCGCTTGTAATACCGATTTGAAAAACTTCCGCGCTACTGAGGTCCATATTGATGTTGACCATCAGCAAGGTCGCGCGACTATTACTCAGCAACACGCGGATGCCTTAAAGGTAAAACAAGATGACGTTATCCGAATCTTGTCACTGTAATTAATTGAGAGAAATTATTATGTCGAATTTAAACCAATACATTAACGGTCAATGGCTAGCTGGCCAAGGCGCGCCAGTACAATCAGTTAATCCAGCGACTAATGACGTGATTTGGCAAGGTCAAACTGCGACTCCAGCGCAAGTTGACCTAGCATTAAAGGCTGCGCGTAGTGCCGCTTTTGATTGGGCCCAACTTGGTTTTGAAAAACGTGAAGCTATTGTGTTACGTTTTGCACAGCTAGTGGTTGAAAATAAAGAGCAACTAGCCGAAGCGATTGCGCTTGAAACGGGCAAGCCACTATGGGAAACCCGTACTGAAGCGGCTGGCATGGCGGGTAAAATCGCTATTTCAATTAAAGCCTACCACGAGCGTACTGGCACAGTTGAAAACCCAGCGCCGGGCGCTAAAGCCTTTATCCGTCACAAGCCACACGGTGTTGTTGCAGTATTTGGCCCATATAACTTCCCTGGTCATTTACCTAATGGTCACATTGTACCGGCTTTATTGGCCGGTAATACCGTGGTATTTAAGCCAAGTGAATTAACGCCGCGCGTTGGTGAGCTAACGGTTAAGCTGTGGGAGCAAGCAGGCATTCCTGCTGGCGTGCTTGGTTTGATGCAAGGTGAAGTTGAAACGGGCATCGCGATTGCGAACCACGTTGAAATTGATGGTTTATTCTTTACCGGTAGTTCAAACACTGGTCACCTGTTACATAAGCAGTTTGCTGGACAGCCAGGTAAAATATTAGCCTTGGAAATGGGTGGTAATAACCCATTAATCGTTAAAGATGTCGCTAATGTTGATGCGGCAGTGCATGACATTATTCAGTCGGCTTATGTGACAACAGGTCAGCGCTGTGTTTGTGCGCGTAAATTGTTTATTGCTCAAGGTGAAGCGGGCGATCAATTGCTTGCGCGTCTGATTGAAGTAACTAAATCAATTAAAATTGGTCACTATAACGACGAAGATCAGCCGTTTATGGGCTCAATGATTTCAGAGCGTGCTGCATTAGGCATGGTTGCTGCACAAGACATGTTAATTGCCAAAGGCGCTAACGTCCTAATTAAACTTGAGCACACAGCCGGTACCGGTTTTGTAACTCCTGGTTTAATTGATGTGACTGACTTTGTTCGTGACTTGCCAGATGAAGAGCACTTTGGTCCGTTATTGCAAGTCATTCGCTATTCAACCTTTGAAGAAGCAATTGAACTGGCTAACAATACCAGCTTTGGTTTGTCGGCTGGTTTATTAGCTGACAGCCGTGCTGATTACGAATTCTTCTTTGATCGCATTCGTGCCGGCATTGTTAACTGGAACAAGCAAATTACTGGCGCTAGCGGCTCTGCACCTTTTGGTGGCGTTGGCGGTAGTGGTAACCACCGAGCGAGCGCGTATTACGCGGCCGATTATTGTGCTTACCCAGTAGCCTCAATGGAAGCTGAAGAAGTTGTATTACCAGCAACGTTAACCCCAGGTTTGGCTTTTTAAGCAGGGCACTGAGTTAACGTTTGTTTAGTTGAAAAGCCTCACCTTGTGAGGCTTTTTTGATCTTAGACAGTTAAAGACTCAATTGACGATGTTGTAACTTGGCATAATGTGGTTTACTAAGCCCCTTTAGTATTATTTGAGATCGATCATGAGTTCTTGTGACTGCGGTTCAATCAAAGAACCGTTAATGCCATTAGCGCAAGCGTTAAGTCAAATGCTGGCGTCTATTACCCCGGTAGCGGATTTCCAATCGGTTAAGCTCGAAGCCTTGTTGGGTCGAGTATTAGCCCACGACATAACCTCTCCTTTGGCTATTCCTCCTTTCGATAATTCAGCGATGGACGGATACGCGCTCAACGCAAGTGATTTAACGACTAGCGATACGCTCACTATGGTCGGCAAATCTTTTGCTGGAGCACCTTATCAAGGTAATGCAACGGCAGGGCAATGCATTCGGATCATGACTGGGGCGCAAATACCACCCTTTTTCGATACGGTGATCATGCAAGAACAAGCTTGTGCCGAAGGTGACCAAATAAGCTTTAGCGCGGCGATTGATTCGGGCTATAAGCCGGGCAATAATATTCGTCACTGTGGTGAAGAAATCTCGGTCGATCAAGTAGTGTTAACCCAAGGTACTAAGTTAACAGCGCGGCATATGGCGTTGTTAGCGACTTTGGGTTTAGTTGATGTCGCGGTGATTAGGCGCTTAAAAGTTGCAATATTTTCGACCGGTGATGAGCTACAGCCTCAAGGCCAGGTGCTAAAACCGGGCGAAATATATGACAGTAACCGATTTGGGTTAGTGGCGCAGTTGCAACGCCTCGATGTTGATATTATTGATATGGGCGTGATTAAAGACAATAAAGATCTTATTCGTGCCGCATTTGTTAAAGCCGATAAGTTAGCCGATGTGGTGATTACGAGCGGTGGAGTATCGGTTGGTGAGGCCGATTTTACCCGTGAAATTATCGAACAGCTTGGTGAAATTAATTTTTGGAAGCTGGCGATTAAACCCGGAAAACCTATTGCTTATGGCAAGTTTGCTAACAGTATTTTCTTTGGTTTGCCAGGCAATCCCGTTTCTGCGTTAGTCACATTTTATCAACTGGCTAAACCGGCGTTACAAAAACTCAGTGGCGCCGATATCGCACCACCACTGCGGATCGCAGCCACCGTACGCGACAATATTAAGAAGGCCCCCGGTCGACTCGATTTTCAGCGCGGTTTCGCGACGACTACAGCGCAGGGATTACTCGAAGTTAGTTCAACCGGACAGCAGGGATCAGGCATGATGAGCAGCCTATGTTTGGCCAATTGCTTTATTGTGCTTGAACAGGAGCGAGGCAATGTTAGCGCGGGTGAGACGGTCACCGTTGAGCTATTTGACGCAGTGTATAGCTAATGACTGACGAGATATTATCTGATCAAGAAATGGTGCGTTATTGCCGGCAAATATTATTGCCGGCATGTGATATCGACGGCCAAGAAAAACTCAAACTGGCGCGGGTTTTGGTGATTGGCATTGGTGGCTTAGGTTGTGCTGCGGCTCAATATCTTGGAGCCGCAGGCGTGGGTCAATTAACCCTGGTTGATTTTGATCAGGTCGAGTTGTCGAATCTGCAGCGCCAAATACTCCATACCACGGCCAATATTGGCGACAACAAAGCGCAATCGGGTCAAGCTGCGTTACAGGCGATTAATCCCGAGATAAACGTGATTGCAATTGACCACAAAGTGGAAGGGGAGCAGCTAGCGAAGCTGTGCGCCGAGCACGACGTTATTGTTGATTGCTGTGATAACCTCGCGACCCGCTCGCAGTTAAATGAACTGTGTTTTCGGCTTAAGCGTCCACTTGTTTCTGGGGCCGCGATTCGCATGGAAGGCATGGTGAGTTGTTTTGATTATTCTGACGATAGCCCATGTTATCAATGTTTTAGTCAGTTTTTTGGTGAGCAGCAACTTTCTTGCATGGAAGCGGGGGTATTATCACCGGCGGTTGGTATTGTTGGTTCTATTCAAGCGGCAGAAGTTATTAAAATCATCAGCGGTATTGGCCGTCCCTTAATCGGTCGCATTTTGCTTGCTGACATCGCAGCTATGTCATTTTGCGAAATGAAATTAAAAAAATCGGCGCAATGCCAAGTGTGCAGTTAATGAACAACTGGCTGCGCGCTCAGCCAGTTAGTTGTTGTTTTTATTAAGTAAATCTTCCAAATTTAATCCCTTTATCTAGGCTTCGGTTATTTTGCTCAGCGTTTAGTGCTATTTTTATGCCAATGTTAACTTTGTAACCTACAATTGAATAAGAAAGCCAGTTATTTCAATTGTAAAAGCTAAGCTGATGTAAGGGAGATTTATGATTACAGAGGAATGCCGTCATCTTATTTCGAGTATTAAAGACTATCAAATAACTTACTCTCGTCGACTATTTAATCATTTGCCTATGGTTTTAGTGGCTTTAGATCAGATGCAAGCGACTCCTGATCAGTTGCAATCATCCTACGTTAATTATGTTGAACGTTTGGCCCATCGGGCCGATGTTTTTAGCTTAAGCGATCCAGTGGGTCAGCAGTTTGAGCAAATTAGGCAAGACTATCTTAATCAGCTTAAGCAATTTGGGCTTGAGCATACGTTGAAACAAGCGTTACCGCTCTTAATACCAGGCATTGCGGCAGGGGCCTTTTATTGTCTTAGTCGCCTTGCCAGTGCGGTTAAGAGTCAAGAGCATCAAGAAGTGGCTATTGCGCTTACCTGCTGGCAGCTCTATTATTTAGATGTTGAAGGGATCAAACCGACCGAGGATAAAAAACCACTCGGCTTGCTGCGCGCAGCGACAAAAATCATTACTCATTATCGTTTTCCTGCGGGCAATACCGTTGACCGAATAGCGAGTGTATTGTTATTACCTGATTATCATGAGATGGCATCTCAGCCACAACAAATCAGCTTTGATATTTTAGCCAAAGCCGTGGTGTCTGCCTACCGGATGACCGGTGATTTTACGCTTTGTCAGGGCGTGGTTGCGGTTAATGCATTAAGGGAATTGTTGCCTTATGTCGATGAACCCGAGTTAGCTTTACGCTATTTTTGGCAAGCGTTGGTCTTGGTTTATTTAAGCACCGGTGGCGTTCAAATGAATGCGGCCGAGCCAGCCGAATTAATAGATTGGCTCGAGATTAGAGCATTTTGTTGCGACAGTGATAATGAACATTTAATTGAATTTTGCTATGCCTGCCAATTATTGCATCAACAAACGGGGGATATTAATTGCCACAAAGCGGCATCTCGCCTAATTATGCTCAATCGTTAGTTGTTGATTGTTCCTGACTTATTTTTCTTTTTCGTTCAACAATACTGCGAATTAACGGGGTTAATATTAACTCCATCGCCAATTTCATTTTTCCTCCCGGTACAACTAGCGTATTAATCCGCGACATAAATGAGCCATCGATCATTTGCAGATAGTAGGGGAAGTCTGTCGTGCTGACGCCACGAAACCTAATCACCACAAAACTTTCATCAAGACTTGGTATGTCTTTAGCGCTAAAAGGGTTTGAGGTATCGACGGTTGGCACACGTTGAAAATTAATGTGGGTCCGAGAAAATTGCGGCGTAATATAATTAATATAATCATCCATGCTGGTGACAATTGATTCCATCACTTTTTCACGGGTATGACCACGATCGTGCGTATCGCGGATGATCTTTTGAATCCACTCTAAATTGACAATCGGCACCATGCCAATCAGTAAATCAACATGCTTGGCGACATTGCAATCATCGGTCACCACTCCCCCATGCAGACCTTCATAAAATAACAGGTCAGAGTCTGGCTCTAACGGCTGAAATGGGGTGAAGGTACCGGGCATTTGGTTGTAGGGTACGGCTTCGTCAAAGGTATGCAGGTAGCGTCTGATTTGACCGGTTCCCGTATTGCCATAGGTCTCAAATAGATCTTCAAGTTGGCCAAAATTATTAGCATCAGGGCCAAAATAGGAAATATTACTATGTCCTTCTTTTGATTTTCGAATCGCCAAATCCATTTCGGGCCGGGTGAAGCGATGAAAACTGTCGCCCTCGGTATAGGATACTTTAACGCCTAACTTCCTAAAAATATGCGTGAACGCCGACGCCGACGATGAAGTGCCAGCTCCAGATGAACCTGTAATTGCAATTATCGGATGAAGCTCAGACATAATGTTCCCTATTTGTGAAAGTCAGGCGGTATATACCCGTGCCACTTGAAAATTCAGGTTTCAGAGCTTGGGTAGGATGCGAGTACAAGGCATGATTTTTAATTCATGGTTATTCCCTGATTATGAATCATAACGCGGTAATCGTTTTCTACCCAAACTTCCGTAGGGCAAGGCGATAAGCGACCAACTGCGTTGTTATAATATATTTATTTAGAATGACTAAACTGCACATATTATGCCTAGCATTTGGCACGCTTCTCGACTTGCTGAAATCACGTATCTCCAGGTAGCACGGGTATATAAGCAATAAATTAGGGCTTAGGTCAAATTTAAATCGCTTTTAAGCATTAAATTTACCGATTCATGCAGTTCTGAATAGACTAAAACTATCTCGCCACTGGCGAGTTGGCAGCGTAATTGTGCCACTTTTTCGCTTAAGCTTACTTCTGATTCGCCGTAGTCGGTACCATCGCGTAACGCGTGTTCTTCAAGCAAGGAATCGAGTGTGTCGTGGGCTAATTGTTGGTGCGGGATAATCATCGCGGTTCCTGATTTAATCGTTAATGGTCATTAACTGACCCATTTGTTGTTCTGTTAACTGCTCTAAGGCGATGCCGCTAAAGATTAAACAACTTAGAATATTGGCCTGAGCTTCTGGGTTGTTGGTTGGCAGTTCGGGCAAACTGTTAACCAATTGATACTGTTGCTGCTTTTCTAAGGCAAGCTCCATGGTTAACATCGCCTGATAATCAGTTTGGCTAATGCTAACCTTCAGTGAGCGCCTGAGCGCTCTAAAAGGGCTAATAAGTTGCTCTTGCCACTGCTGACACTGGGCCACTAAGTTTGCTAACTGCATTTCATCAATCGCACAGCCTTGTTGCTGGGCATAACCACAAAGTAAAAACAGATTAATGTTCAGTTGATATTGGTCTTGCAGCGCCAATAACAAGTCATCAACCTTGGCGTAATGATCTAGGCTGTATTGCCACAGCTCAGCGGGGTCAAGTTGAATGTGACTGTCGCTGTGGTAGGCCGTATTCATTAAACGCCACAGGCCAAGTTAAAGTCTGCTTCTTGCTGGTCAATCTGTTCTTGCAGATCGAGCCATTGCATTTCTAGATCTTCCATCGTTGACTTTAATTCGCCTTGTTGCAGCAGCAATGGCGATAGTTTCGCTTTATTCTCGGCTTGATATAACTCTGGGTCCGCCAGTTGCTGCTCTATTTCAGAGAGCTGTACTGTATGACGTTCCATGTCCAAATCAACCTTGGTAAACTGCTTTTTGAGTGGCTGGATTAATTTGCGAAACTCGGCCTGTTTACGTTTTAGTTCTTTGCGATCAATTTTAATTTCGCTCGGTTTTTCGCTCGACTTTTTACTCGATATTGCCAATTTGTCGGCGGCGCGCTGCTCTTTTTGTTGCTCACTAAGCCAGCGATGATAGTCATCTAAATCGCCAGCAAAGGGCTCTACTTTTTGGTTGTCAACGAGGTAAAACTCATCGGTAGTAGCCCGTAATAAATGGCGATCGTGCGACACGATTACCATCGCGCCGCTAAATTCTTGCAATGACATGGTTAGCGCCAAGCGCATCTCGATATCGAGGTGGTTGGTTGGTTCATCAAGTAATAATAGATTAGGTCGTTGCCACGTTAAGATTGCCAGTGCCAGCCGCGCTTTTTCGCCGCCTGAAAATGGCGCGATTGCTGTCGTAGCCATGTCGCCAATAAAACCAAAGCTGCCAAGGTAATTACGCAGTTCTTGCTCGTTTTTGTCTGGGGCTAACCGCACCATATGCTCTAAAGCGGTATCTTGCTTGCGCAGTGCGTCAAGTTGATGCTGGGCGAAATAACCTATGGTTAAATCACCAGCACGAATAAGCTTACCAGCTTGCTGGTTTATTTCACCGGCTAATAACTTAATCAGGGTCGACTTACCAGCGCCGTTACGACCAAGCAAACCAATGCGCGAGCCTGGCACTAAATTAAGCTTAATCGATTTCAATATTTCAATCTCACCGTAACCCGCCGACAACTTTTCCATTTGAATTAATGGTGTTGGCAATTGGTCCGGTTGGAAAAACTTGAACGTAAATTGGCTGTCAACGTGAGCAGGACCAATCAAAGACAGTTTTTCGAGCGCTTTAAGTCTGCTTTGAGCCTGCTTGGCTTTGCTGGCTTTATAGCGGAAACGGTCAACAAAACTTTGCATGTGGGCGCGTTCTTTAACTTGCTTTTCATGCATGCTTTGCTGCAAAGCAAGCTTTTCACTGCGCAGGCGTTCAAAGGCGCTGTAATTACCGCTGTAATTAAAGATCGTTTGCTGCTCAATGTGGGCTATTTGGTTAACAACATTATCGAGAAAGTCACGATCATGAGAAATTAAGACCAAGGTGCCAGGGTAATTTTGGAGCCATTTTTCTAACCACAATACCGTGTCTAAATCGAGGTGGTTAGTGGGCTCATCAAGCAATAATAAATCAGAGCGGCATAGCAGTGCTTGGGCAAGGTTAAGGCGCATTCGCCAGCCCCCTGAAAAGCTCGACACGGGCAAATGCAGCTGTTGGTCGCTAAAACCAAGTCCATGCAGTAATTCACCAGCACGCGCGGCAATGCTATAACCGTTGATATTATCAATGGCAGCATGCATTTCTGCAATTTGATGACCGTCATCAGTTTGCTCTGCGGCGACTAAGCGCTGCTCAAACTGACGGTACTGGGTATCGCCGTCAATACAGTAATCGAGCGCGCTGGTATTGTCGGCCGGCGTTTCTTGTTTTACCCAAGCAACCTGCCATTGTGATGGAAATGAAAAGTCGCCAAGATCTTGATGCAGTTGCCCACGCATTAAGGCAAATAAACTCGACTTGCCACAACCGTTTGAACCAACCAAACCAACCTTGGTTCCGGGGTAGATGGTGGCATTGGCTTTATCGAGTAGGGTCTTGCCGCCACGCAGCAACTGCAGATCTTTAATAACTATCATTGGGCACAAATTTAAAATAAAAGTGGGGGGCATAATAGCTTAATCCGCGACGTTCTCCTAGCTGCTGTGATAAACTTGTCGGATAATTTATGGGATACTTGACCGATAAAAACATTGGAGACTATGGGATGTCATCGCGACTAAAAAAACGCTTTATTGCTGGCGCAAGCTGCCCTAAATGTAAAGCGATGGATAGCATTATGCTGTTTATGGAAAATGATGTAGAAAAAATTGAATGTGTTGAATGTCATCATCAACAGTCGCAAGTAAGCAACGAGGTAGCTAAGGCCGCTCAGGCACCGGATCAGGTGATCGGGATATTTAAACCCGAATAAACGGCCATTTATTTAAGGCTAGATTAATAATGTGGTGGTGGCGGCTCGGCGGTTTGGCTGCCCTGTTCAGGTTGCGCTATATCGCCTAAGCGACTTGCTAAATATTCGAGCTGAGTGCGTTGACGATCTAGCGCTTCATTAAGCGTCGCTATTTCATCACTTAAAACATTAATAGTTTCATCTTGGAACGCGACTTTCATTTCGAGTTCCGTTAACCGCTGTTGTGCTTGTTCGTTCATCGATACCTCGATCTTAATAACTCCAAAACTCGGCATAGCCAGAGCTGCTTTCGGTGACTAGTTTACCTGATTTCGTTTCACCAATGGAATAAATTACTGAGCTGGGTGGGCGAGAATCTTCACGCGGCTGTACTTGCCACTGCTGTAGTTGTTGGCCGCTGGCGACATCCCAGCGATTAAGTAACCGCCCCGGGTTACCGGTAAATAGCTGCTTGGCGTCTTGACTGAACCGAACCGCGCTAAAAATTCTTGAACGAGACATGTATTGTAAGCGGCTAACTTCTTTGCCGGTTTTAAGATCCCATATTGCTGAAAGTCGTTTGCTGTCGGCGGTAAATGCATAGCGGCCTTTGGGCTCAAGCACGACTTTAGAAACTCGGCTTGGGTGAATAAACCGATGGATGATCTGAGCTGATTTTGTGTCCCACAGCAGGGCGCTGTAATCATTGCTGCCAGTAAGTGCATAGCGACCATTGGGCGAAATGTCGATTGAGTTAATCTTTTCACTATGGCCTAAAAATTCAATGCGGCGGCCGCTAAAGATATTGACATGCACTACCACCCCGTTGACTTTGCCAATCAATAAATCGCCGTTATTAGCAATCGCAATATCACGAATGGCAGACTCTCTAATCTTGGTATAAGTTAAGGCCTTGCCACTGCTAACTTCCCATACCACAAAAGTCGTTTTGTCGGCAGACACCGCATATTTATTGTTATCTGAAATATCGGTAAATAACACTAAATTATCGTCACCTTGGCTCCAGCGGTGAATTTGAGTATTGCTGGTTAAGTCCCATAGAATTAAACCATGGGCATTTGATGAAACGAGTGCCAATGTCGCGTCTTGCGAAATCGCTGCGGCTAATGCGCCAGTGCCAGAATGTTGCCAATATTTATCTGGATCGTTTTGACCACTACAGCCAGTCAGTACTAAGATTGAAAAAATCGCGAGGGTGAGCTTTAGCATCGGGTTGTCCCAAGGTGTTAAAAATAATATTGCGCTGTTTGAATATAAACAGTGCAGTTATTGTGTGACTTAATTTTCATGATAATAGGTATTTGAGCTGCTAATCAATACTAATTGCTTGAAAATGCTTGAATCAACCCCAATTGATATGGCATAACATCTGCGTTGAAATAAATTATTCGTCTAGATCTTCATAATCTAAAGATAGAAATATATAACTAAAGGTAATGTAATGAACAAATTGATTAAAATATCTGCTGTGGCAGCGGCACTGTTAGCTGTTGCTGCTTGTAATGACAAAGAAGAGCAAGCGGTAGTGGCTGCTCCTGAAGTTCAACAGTTCGTTTTTGAAAATGATGACCAAAAAGCGGCTTACGCGATTGGTGTTTCTATGGCGCAATACCTTGAGCAAAGCGTTAAAAAGCAAGAAGAAGTAGGCGTGACTATTGACCGCACTCTGATTGCTCAAGGGGTATCTGACAGCTTAGCTGGCAAGTCTGAGTTAGACGAAAAGCAAGTTAATGAGACGTTAGAAACGTTTAGTAAAAAGTTATCAGCCTTGTTTGAAGCGCAAGCGAAAGAAGCAGGCGCTAAAGTTAAGCAAGCGGGCACTGATTACTTGGCACTTAATGGTAAAAATGAAGGTGTTGTTACTACTGAGTCAGGTTTACAGTACGAAGTGATGACTCAAGGCGAAGGAGACTCACCAGTTGCAACTGATAAAGTTACCGTGCATTACAAAGGCACATTAATCGACGGTACGCCATTTGATAGTTCATACGATCGTGGTGAACCTGCAACATTCCCATTAAATGGGGTGATTAAAGGCTGGACTGAAGGCGTGCAACTAATGAAGCCTGGTGCTAAATTCAAATTTACCATTCCATCTGACTTAGCTTACGGAGAACGTGATACGCCAACTATTCCTGCTAATTCAACACTAGTATTTGAAGTTGAACTGCTAGAAGTAGTTAAGTAATACGACGGCTGAGCGAACACAAAAAGGGCTATTCATATTATTGAATAGCCCTTTTTTGATCTTGATATTTTGTATCACCATGATCGAGGCAAAGCGCAGCAGCCCTAAGCCAAAAATACGTTTAGCAAGCGACGTTAGGCAGGGTTGGTATGTTTTTCAAATAACGTCGATAATAACCGATCTTCCAGTTCAAAACGTCGTTCTAACCCCTCAATTAAGGTTGATAGGTGACGGTCGAATAGCTCAAGAGGTTCATCTAAGCTTTCTGCATACTTATCGCTAAACTCTAACGACATGTCAGTGGTATCAGTAATTTGAGGAATAATTTGGTCGATTTTACTGAGGCTATCTTTACCATGGATTTCACAGCATGAAACCAATTCTTTATATATTTCAAAATGACCGGTCGAGACATAATCAACAAGTTTGTTGCAAAACTCATGGATATCATCAGGGGCTGGTAGTGCTTGTGTTTTTATTTCAAACGGAGGTAAGCCCGCAATTTGGCAATAATTTACAATAAGCTCTTGGCGTTTACCGAGCCAAGTATCAATCAGTGCGTTTGAACCTCCCCATTGCTGCTGTGCATATTCAATTTTTGTGAGCATGAAGAGTCTCCTTTGATTTTATTGTTTATAATCCCAATGTAAGGCAAGGCTTGGTGCAAATCAACAATAACTGTCTTTGGTTTTGATTTAGATCTTAAATACTTGGCTAGATTATTGCGCTATAGCGCTGACACATCGGCGTTAAACTTTAAGCATATTAAATGCCTGGCGTTAATTAAATAACAATAAACGTTTTGAAAACATTGATTTTTTTTGAGCTTAACTCGTAAAAAGATTTTATCTAATTGCTATTCACCACTAAATTCGCCCGTTATAATATCTGTCATAAATATCCATTAAAAAACATAGAATATTATGCTGGGAAGCTTATGAAAAAAATCAATAAACTTAATCCTGCCCGTAAAGCACTTTGGTTCATTTGCCAAGATGATCAATTATGGACCCTCGACCAAGATGCAACATTACCTCAAGGTGCACTCAATCAGCTAGGGCTTAATGTTGATGAAAACTCACCGTGTTATCACTTAGGTTACTATCAGCAAAAGTCGTGTATTTTAATTGATTTACAGCATCAGCAGTTCGATTGTTCTGACGGGCAATGGACAGGGTTACGCGCAGCAATGGGCTTGATGCCCCCCGAGTTGTTTTTAATGGCTGGGCGAGCTTGGCAGGTCGCTAACTTTATTCGTACGCATAAATACTGTGGTCAATGTGGTCAGCAAATGAAAGCTATTGCATGGGAAGTCGCGATGCAATGCCAGCCATGTGGTCATCGTGCTTACCCACGAGTTTCACCTGCGGTGATGATGGCTGTGATCAAAGATGGCAAATTATTGCTGGCTCAAAACAAACGTAATATTGGCGGAGTATATTCGGTGTTAGCGGGCTTTGTTGAAGTGGGTGAAACGTTAGAACAAACAGTTGCTCGCGAAGTCAAAGAAGAGGTTGGACTCGAAGTTGATAATATTCGCTATTTCGGCTCTCAGCCTTGGCCTTTCCCACATAATATGATGATTGCATATATTGCCGATTATAAATCCGGCGAAATATCAATTGATGACAATGAATTATCGGCCGCTGATTGGTACGATGCTGACAATTTACCGCAATTGCCAGGACCTCACTCGATTGCCAAGCAGTTGATTGACCACATTTTGCACCAGCAAGACTAATTGTTGCGCTTTAATTTGCCGATAATGGCTGATTATCTCACCACAGCTTGCGTTATTTAACAGATGTTATCTAACGCGATAGTCATCTTGATCTGGGATAGTTTTTTTAGCTTAGGCAATGGTACAATGTCGCAAATTTATATTTACTTAATGTTAGGATGATTTCATGGTTCCGCTAAAAAATGACCGCTATCTTCGTGCGCTGTTAAAGCAACCGGTCGATCAAACTCCAGTATGGATGATGCGTCAAGCTGGGCGTTATTTACCTGAATATCGTGAGTTGCGTGCTCATGCTGGTGATTTTATGTCATTGTGCCGTGATGCTGACTTTGCTTGCGAAGTGACGATGCAGCCGTTACGTCGTTATGATTTGGACGCCGCGATTTTATTCTCAGATATTTTAACTGTGCCAGACGCAATGGGCTTAGGCTTGTTTTTCGAAACAGGCGAAGGGCCAAAGTTCGAGCGCCCAATCACCTCGTTAGCTGATGTTAAAAAAATAGGCATTCCTGATCCGGAAGATGAGCTTGGTTATGTGATGAATGCGGTGCGCACTATCCGCCGCGAGCTAAATGGCGAAGTGCCGTTAATTGGTTTCTCAGGCAGCCCATGGACTCTGGCTACTTATATGATTGAAGGCGGCACCTCTAAAGCCTTTACCAAGATCAAAAAAATGGCGTTTGCTGAGCCAAAAACTTTGCACCTGTTACTCGATAAATTAGCAGATTCAGTTATTTTATACTTAAATGCCCAAATTGCAGCAGGCGCGCAATCAGTGATGATTTTTGATACTTGGGGCGGTATTTTATCGCCACGAGATTATCGTGAATTCTCATTGCGCTACATGGCTAAAATTGTCGATGGTTTAACACGCGAAAATGAAGGCCGTCAGGTACCGGTAACACTATTTACTAAAAATGGTGGCCAATGGATCGAAGAAATCGCCGCCACTGGTTGTGATGCTGTAGCGCTTGATTGGACTATTGATATTAGCGATGCTAAAGCACGAATTGGTGATAAGGTCGCGTTACAAGGTAATATGGATCCATCAATGCTATACGCTTCTCCGGAGCGAATTCGTCAAGAAGTACAAACAATTCTTGAAGAGTTTGGTCAGGATAATACCGGTCATGTTTTCAATCTTGGCCATGGTATTCATCTTGATGTTGACCCTGAGCATGCTGGAGTATTTATTAAAGCGGTTAATGAATTGTCGCGGCCATTTCATAAATAACCCTCAATAAATAATATCAATGATTAAACGGCAGCTCATGGAGCTGCCGTTTTTGTTTCTGGATTTATTTAATACTAAAAGCTGAGTGAACTAATGATTTACGCTAAAAGGATGATGGTGTTCAATCTGTCGTCACTCATACTATATAAAGAAGTTAAGAAAGGGACATTCTAACTCAGAGCTTTCTTGCTGAAAGTGATTGTTAGTTTTGTCTCGCCATGTCTAACTAATATTAAAAGGAATTATATGCTTAACGATATCATGGTGATCCTACAGCAATGCCTTCAAATTGACGACATCAGTGATTGGGATGACGCGACGCCATTAATTGGCGCTATCGCCGAATTCGACTCAATGGCTGTTGTTACTGTCATTACCCAGTTAGAGGAGAACTACGGCTTTGTCATTGATGATGATGAAATAAGCGCCGAAGTTTTTGAAACTATCGGTACATTAACATCATTTGTCGAACTAAAATGCTAATAAAGCCGCGGCTGTTTTTTTTAAATACAGCTCACGGCAAGCTATTTATAACCCAATTTGTTCCGGAGCTTGAACAGAAAATCCGGTTAAATGTTATTGTGATCGCTCCTTTTGCTGAAGAAGCAAATAAAAGCCGTAAAATGTTGGCTGATTTCGCGCGCCAAGCCGCTCAACATCATATTAGAGTCAGCTTAATTGATTTATTTGGTACCGGAGATAGCGAAGGCGATTTTAGTCAAGCCAGTTGGGATATTTGGCAACAAAATATTCGGGCACTTTATCTTGCGTTGCAAAGGCAAGATCCAGACGTTGCTATCGGACTGATTGGGCTGCGTAGCGGAGCATTATTGGCTTTAGATTGCTATTGTAACCAATTGATTTCGCCCGCTGCCCCTTTGGTGTTATTGCAACCGGCCCTTAATGGTAAGCAATTTATGGTGCAATTTATGCGGCTGCGTTTAGCGGCGGGCATGATTAATGCTAAGGCCAAATTGACGATGGCCGACTTACAGCAAGAATTATTAAAAAATGGTGGGCTTGAAATTGCCGGTTACCATTTAAATCACGGACTAAGTGAGGCGATAGCCCAATTAAACTATCTTGACCTTAAACAATTACCTGATAGCTTAAGTTTAGCTTGGGTCGAGATTGGTCAGCCACCGACGCAACAAATTAAAGCGATTAGTAAAAAAACCATTGCCAATTGGCAGAAATTTAATGACGTTACTGAGCAATTTATTGTTGGTGATAGCTTTTGGCAAACACAAGAAATCACTCAGGTGCCCGAGCTTAGCGATTACTGTATCAGTTATTTGTTAGGAGGCTTGAATGCATGAGACTGCGGTAGTGTTCAAAGGTCATCAGCACTGGCTAACCGGTATGGTTCATCAGGCTAATTGTGCTGATGAAACCCAAGTTAAACAGGGAGTGGTCATTATTGTTGGCGGGCCGCAAACACGCGTTGGCAGTCATCGCCAGTTTGTACTGCTGGCGCGATTTTTGGCAGCCCATGGTATCGCGGTTTTTCGTTTTGATTATGCTGGCATTGGTGATAGTGATGGTCAATTAAGCAATTTTTTAACTGCTTATCAAGACATACCTGCAGCAATAGAGCAGTTTCAAGCGCAGTGTCCGATGCTAAAGCATATTGCCCTGTGGGGATTATGTGATGGCGCTTCAGCTATTTTACTCTATTTAAGCCAGCATCAGCCAACAGTAATCAACCAAATTTTTATCGCTAACCCTTGGGTCGAGCAGTCAAAGACTAAAGCGAAGACCATGCTCAAGTATTACTATCTTGAACGCTTTTTGTCCAAAGAATTTTGGGGGAAATTAAGCTCGGGTCGTTTTAATTTCTCTGCCGCAGTGACTGGTTTTTTTAGCACCGTTAGGGGTATTTATTTACCGCAAAACAGCAGTAAAAGATCGGCGACTCCGTTGGTTAGTCATAAGTTTACCCAAGATAATTTTGTAGAATATATGTGCCAAGGTTTAACTAAATTTAATGGCCAGGTGCATTTTATCGCCAGTGGCCAAGATTTAGTGGTCAAAGAATTTATGCAGTTGCTTACTGACGATTCTCAGTGGGCTCAATTGTGGTCACAGAAAATGACCAGTGAGCTAAAACTAGCCGCCGCTAACCATACATTTTCCTGTGCGCAATGGCGCAGTGAAGTTGAGATTTATACTGTTAATACAATTGTCCAAGGATAGAGGATAAAAATTATGTTAAAAGATAAAAGGTTCACATTAGCGTTACTGGTGGCTAGTTTGATGGTTGGCGGTTGTACTGGTGCTAAAACTAGTCAGGAGTATTTTGAATTAGCTAAAAATCATCAATCAAATGGTGATACCAATGCCGCTATTATTGAGTATAAAAATTCTATTCGTCAAGATCCTACTAACGCTATAGTTCGATTGGCACTGGGCAAGTTGTATTTGGCACATAACCAATATGCTTCAGCAAAAAAGGAATTGCAGCGTACTGTTAGCGAGCCAGCTTTACTGCAAGAGTCGCTAATGCCACTGGCGATGGTACTGTTCAAACAAAAAGAATTTGAGCAGCTATTAGCTTTGCCCTTAGTGACTTCTGACTTGGCCACTGATGATCTGGTGGTTGCTTATGTGTTACGCGGGCAGGCATTAATGTCCCAAGGCATGCGAGACCAAGCATTAGCGGAATATAGTTTAGCTAATGACCTTAATGAAGAGGCAGCATACGCTAGGTTAGGACAAGTAATGTCGGCTTCTGCTAATACTGACTACGCTCAAGCAACTGAACTCGTTAAGACACTGCTTGAGGATCACCCTTCAATGGAAGAAGCTGTTCTGCTATATGCAGGACTGTCTTATGCCGGAGCTGATTATGCAAGCTCGGTCGCTGCTTACGATAAATATATCGAATTGACCAAAATTAATGTCAGCAAAATAAACCTATTACTGATTAATAGCTTATTGAAAAATGATAACGTGAATCGTGCTAAGGAAGAGTTAGCTAAACTATTAAAGGTTAATGCTAAGCAACCGGTAGTTAATGTGATACTTGCTCGGTTAGCTTATCAAGATAATGAGATTGAGTTAGCGCTAAAACATGCGCTAGTGACGCTCGAGTCGATGTCGGGTAATGTGCAAGCTAACCTTGTTGCGGGCATGGTTCTGTTTCGCCAAGAAGATTATAAAGCCTCTTACCGTCATTTATCTCGGGTCAGCAAGCATACTACGACCTTAATCGGGCCGAAGATCATGCAAATAATTAATAATATTAAACGCGGCAGCATTAACACCGCTCGAGATGCGGTGGGCAATTTATCGGCTCCAGACCAAAAGAATGCCGTTTTGTATGTATTAGCGGCCAATGAATTTACGATCGCACAAGATTACTTAACGGCACTGAAACTCGTTGAGCAGGCGCTAACCCAATTGCCTGACAATCAAACTTTAGTGTTAAAGCGCGGCGTGCTAAAAATGAAACTTGGCATGGCTGAGGGACTCGATGACTTAACTCAGTCGTTATTTGTTGCCGAATTAGTTGAGCAAGTTCTACCACAAGTTAGCTCATCTTATGCGTTGGCTAAGCGTTTTGACGAATTACGTGATATCGCTGAGCGATTGAAAAAACAATATAGTGATAAGCCTTATGGCTGGAATGTCGCAAGTATTATCCCATTTTATAATAAAGACTATGCTTTGGCTGAAAAGATGCTGCAGGCTAATTTGGCTAAATTTCCAAATAATGCCGATGCATTACATAATTTAGCCAAATTGCGGGTGATTCAAGATGATTACGATCAAGCTCTCATCGATATTAATAACGTGTTGGTGATGGATCCGCAACGTTTCACCGCGTTGCAATTAAAAGCGAAACTAATACTGAAGCAAGCCGAGGATATTGAACAGTATAAAAATGTTTTTAAAGAGGCTTATAGTGCATTTCCTGAATCGGAGCCGATATTACTCAAACGAGCGGTTATTCATGTTACTGATGGTGAAATGCAGCAAGGCATTGATTTATTAAATTCAATAAAATCTCGAGAGCAATTAAGTGAGACATATTGGCGTCGTTACGGTGATATTTTGATGTTAGCAGGCCAACCGGAACAGGCGTTGAAAACTTTTGAGCAGTGGGCACTGCGCAACCCAAACTCTCCCTTACCGTTATTAAAGCAAATTGCCCTACATGAAAAGCTTGGACGTTATAATGATGGTCTGCGATTGGTTGAACAGGTTGCTAAAAAGTTTGGTAATTTAACTAATATTGATGGGCTTAAAATTAATTTAATGATGCTAGATGGCCAGTTAGGCTCGGCGCGTCGCTTGTTTAATACCTATAAGAAAAATGTAAAAAACCGTAGTTATATTGCGGCGATTGAAGGTGAGCTATTTTTTAGAGAACAGAAATATCCGCAAGCTCTGACTCAGTTAACCAAAGCATATACTGCGGAACCTAAAGCGCGTTATGCGCTGTTGTTGGCAAAAAGTAATATCAAGCTGCAACAAACAGATCTGGCGGTAACGGTACTTAAAGATCATTTAGTCACCGAACCTTTGAATCGTTCGGTAAAATCATTATTGGCGACAATATATGTTAGTACTAACTCACCGCTGGCGATTGGGCTTTATCAAGAGCTTATTAAAGCGGTACCTAAAAACCCTGCCTATTTGAATAATTTAGCCTGGAGCCTGTCAGAAAATGGTCAGCATCAACAAGCGCTGAAATACATTAAACAAGCCTTAACGATAATGCCAAAGAACCCACAAGTTATCGACAGTTACGGTGTGATTCTGTTTAAGATGCAACAATACCAGCAAGCGGTTATTCAATTTGATAAAGCGATTAGTCTCGCCCCCCAAGGCATCGCTTTTACTCTGCATAAAGCCGAAGTATTAATTGCGATGGCACAAAAAAATCAAGCATTAGAGCTATTGAATAATTTAGGCAATGACATACCTGAGCATTTAAAATCGCAATTGATGCAGTTAAGAGAGCAGGCCAGCACTTAATTGTAGGCTATGTTGTAGTGCATGGTGTAGTGTCTGTTGTAGTTTATAAAGTAATAAAAAAGGGCCAATGGCCCTTTTTTATATTTGAAATATATGAGGTTTTATGTTTAAAACATGAGGCTAAATTAATATTTCAGCAAGATTTGGATGACCTAAGAATTGTTGGGGGCTGGCACTAGCACCGTAGGCACCTGATTGATAAACCACAATCAAATCTCCGACCTCAATAGCTGGTAGCTGAACCTTATTGGCTAAAATATCGAGCGGGGTACAAAGAGGACCCACTAAGGTTACCGTTTCATTCACATTTTCATGGCCGGTTAATTTATTAGCGACAGCCACCGGGTAATTTTTTCTAATCACCTGGCCGAAATTTCCTGAATTTGACAGGTGATGATGTAGACCACCGTTAGCGACTACAAAAGTTTGCTGCCTCGATTGCTTAATATCGATAACCTCACAGACATAAACGCCAGCGGGGCCAACTAAATAACGACCAAACTCCATCACTATTTTTGTTTGGCTAAATTGTCGTTGATATTGATTTAACAAGCGGTCTAAATTTTTGCAAATTTCACTGAGCGGCAAATGTGACTCACCTGGGAAATAGGGAATGCCAAACCCACCACCAATATTGATACTAATCGCGCTGCTATTTGCTTGCTCGAGCAGCTGACTAGCCAACGCAAAGGTTTGATTGTGCGCCTCGATTAATGCTTGAGGTTTTAAATTTTGCGAGCCGCTAAAAATGTGTAACCCGATAAAATTAAGCGGGCCGTTATTTATCTTCACAATTAAATCGGCGACTTGCTCGCTGTCGATGCCAAACGGCTTAGCGCCCCCGGTCATTTGCATGCCAGACGATTTTAATTCAAAGGCAGGGTTGACCCGCAGCGCAACATTAGCCTTAATGTTGAGGTGCTGACTTAACTGCTCGATTTTTGTCAGTTCTGAGGCTGATTCAACATTTAATGTCACACCCGCGGTGATGGCGCTGATGAGTTCTTGGTTAGTTTTTCCGGGGCCTGCAAAACTAATATTTTCGGGGCTCATTGACGTTTGCAGTGCCCGTAACATCTCTCCGGCAGACGCGACATCAAAACCATCAACTAATGAAGCCATGTGATTTATCACGGGCTGATAGGGGTTGGCTTTAATCGCATAGTGCAACTCTATTGCCGCAGGTAAAGCTTGGCGCAAGGCATTGACCGTCGTGTTGATTACGGTGCGGTCATATGCATAAAAAGGCGTTTGACCAACCATGTTGGCGATATCACGCATGGTGAAACGTCCTAACATCAGCTGACCGTTCACGCTGCTAAATTGCTCCATTGGCGCATGAATGGGCGTCGGCTTTCTCATTGCTTTTGGCGCGGATTCTAGCATTGCTTTTGGTACGGCATTTGGCATTATTTTCATTCCTTGAATAAATCTTGTAACTCGGCCGTTAATACGGTTTTATCAATTTTTCCATTAGCATTGTGCGGCATCTCAGCGCGACTAATATAATGCAATGGTTGCATGTAATTGGCTAACTCTTTTTTACAATGGCGAGTGATATCAGCGGTGAGCGATTGGTTGTCCCCTTTAGCTTGATAAATAACAACGACCGCTTGGCCTAGTTCAGGGTGAGGAATACCAACTACCGCGGCGACGACGACATCGGCTATTTGATACACAACTTCTTCTATTTCAGCAGGACTGATTCGATAACCCGACGATTTGATCATTTCGTCTTTGCGACCAATGAAGTATAAAAAACCTTGGGCATCACGGCGAACCCAATCGCCTGAGTAAACCGCAATATCGTTCAAACATAGTTCGGATAATGACTGACTAAAAGGCTTAAAGCGTTGCGCTGTTTTTTCGGGGGCATTCCAGTAGCCTAAGCTGACGAGCGGTCCACGGTGAACTAACTCTCCTGGTTCGTCATCGTCGGCAATACGGCCATCGTTCGTAACAACCAATAGTTCGGCATTGGGTACCGCTTTGCCCATCGACGTCGGGTGACTATCGACAAATTCAGGTGGCAGGTAGCTAGAACGGAATGCTTCGGTTAAGCCGTACATTAAATAAGGGGTAGCCTGTTCGAATATCTGGCGAATTTTAATCAATACTGCTTCTGGCATCGCGCCACCCGTATTGGTGAAATATCGTAACGAATCTCTGGCCTCAGCTGGCCAGTTTAACTTAACTAATTGTGCCCATAATGGCGGTACGGCAGCAAGGCCGGTAATTTTATGTTTGGCAACGGCTTTAATGACATCTCCAGGCAATAAATAGTCCATCAAGACACATTGCGCGCCAACATTAAATGCGGTTGTTAACTGGCTTAAACCATAATCAAAACTTAAAGGTAGCAAGGCTAATATTTTATCTTCAGCGCTATTATTAAGATAACTAGCAACACTTTGCGCGCCACAAATCAGGTTCCGATGTGACAATACCACCCCTTTTGCTGCACCAGTACTGCCAGAGGTGTACAGGATCGCGGCCATGTCACCATCGGTAGCATTGGCAAGGGGCGGTAACTCGGTGACCGGTTCTTGGTTAGGCCAAGCCTGAATGTTGAGATTAATCGTGTGAAACTGCGCTGGTTTAGGATCAATGATGATCAATTGGACTAAGTCTGGGCATTGTGGAAATATCTCCAGTAATTGCTTAGCGCGGGCGCTGTTAGTGACTAACACTTTGACATTGCAGTCGGTTAATATGTGTTTCACTTGTTGGGGCTTTAAGACTGGGTTAATCGGTACAAATACTGCATTAATCATGCTGGTGGCGAACAGCGCCGTTACCGCTTGTGGGCATTTGGGTAAAAAGGTTGCCACTCGGTCATAACGCTTAACATTGAGCGTCAGATATTTAGCGGCAACTCGGCTTATCTCATCGGCAAGTTGCTGATAGGTTAGCTGTTGTTGCTGAAAAGTTAGCGCGATATTATTGGGTTTTGTTTTGGCTGTTTCGGTGACCAAGTGATGGAAAAAAATACTCATCCTGAGGATCTCTTCTATAATTACTGTAGTTAAAGAATAGTCACATTTTGTGATTTTTTCATTATTTATTGCGGAGATAACAATGGCAGCAATTGAAAAACGATGGTTAAGGATGAGCAGGGTATTTTTTATTGTTGTAATGTTATGGCCAGCGAGTGCTTTTGCCAGTGGTGAGCTGGCGAAAACTATCGCAAAAATCAAACCTGCTATCGTCGGTATCGGTACTTTTCATCCCACTGGCTCGCCAAGGTTAACGCTTAGAGGCACCGGCTTTGCTATTTTGGATGGCCGTCATATTGTAACCAATAAACATGTAATCCCGAGCTCGCTTGATGAGGGCGGACGAGAACGTTTAGTGGTGTTGATTGGTACGGGCAACAAACCGCAGTTCCGTGATGCTAAGGTTATCGCGTCTTCGTCATTGCATGATCTGGCGGTGCTGAAAATTTCCGGTAAAGCGTTACCTACTTTTAAGTTAGGGGCAAGTAACCTAATAGGTGAAGGGAGTGATATTGCATTCACCGGTTTTCCCATTGGTGGCGTATTAGGATTATACCCAGCAACTCATACTGGAATTGTTGCTAGTATCACGCCTATTGCGATCCCCGCCGCCTCAGCCAAACAACTCAATTTGGCGAGCCTTAAGCGTTTACGTAACCCTTATTTTGTTTACCAACTTGATGCGACTGCGTATCCGGGCAATAGTGGCAGTCCAATGTATGATCCCCGCACTGGGCGGGTCCACGGCATAGTAAACAAAGTGTTTGTAAAACAATCTAAAGAGAATGTTTTATCTAAACCCAGCGCAATCACCTATGCCATCCCCGTTAAATATTTAAATAAATTACTTAATCAACTGCCCAAGTAATCGGCTTTTTTTGATGCGCGATTAAATAATCATTGGCATCAGAAAAACAATTCGAGCCCAAAAATGCCGGTGCAGTTTTCATTACTTTATAAGCACCAAGTGGGCTCGGGTGTGATGTTTTTATAACTTGATGACGCTCAAGATCTATATTTTTACAACACTTATGGGCAAAAGCGCCCCAGGCGAGAAATACCGTGTGGTGGCACTGTTGGTTGATATAATCTAAGGCGGCCAAGGTAAACTGCTGCCAACCGCGTTTTAGGTGGCTGCCAGCATTGCCTGCTTCGACAGTTAATGAAGCGTTGAGTAAAAATATCCCCTCTTGGTCGGCCCAGCGACTTAAGTCACCATGATTAGCGGCAGGTAAACCAATGTCGGTGGTCAATTCTTTATAGATATTTCTTAAACTTGGCGGAATTTTTTCACCATGAGGCACGCTAAAAGATAAGCCCATTGCTTGACCAGCGTTGAAATAAGGATCTTGGCCAATAATGGTCAGTTTAATTTGCGCTATCGGCAGCTCGAAAGCTCTAAACCACAGTGCTTGTGGTGGATAAATGACAACACCCGCGGCTTGTTGCTGCGCCAAGTACTCAAACAGTTGCTTGAGTTGAGGCTGGGCTAGTTGTTGTTCAAAAAATGGCTGCCAGCTAGGATCTATGGTTGATATCAATGACTGCATTGGATCTTGCCTAATCAAAAGCGTTATTGTACTTTTTTTAGCGGGGATAAAATAGATAAAGCGCCGTAAGGCGCTTTATATTGGGGCTGATTGTGTTGACAGTTGATAGCTAGGGATTAAAAATCCAAATCTAGCTCGTCTACACAGTATTCATGCCCGTTGTCGAGATCAGAGAGCTCTTTAGCAAGTCGTTGGCGGTCTTGAATCAATTCAATTTCTCGCCATTTTTTCTTCTTGCTTCCTTTAGGGCGTCCTCGTTTTGCTGGTTGATCGTAGTTTGCTGAAAATTCTAACCTATCCATGGTTTACTCCTTTAGCTGCATCCTAAGTTATAGATAACACAACAAAAGTCGTTCAATCAACAATAAGTTCATTATTTAGCCTAAAATAATACTAAAGTACTATTTTAGGTGCTTACCACATTTCCAGTAACATTTGCTCAAGCTTGTCTTGATCGATTGCAAAGTTTCTGATGCCTTCAGCCAATTTGGTAACTGCCATTGGGTCTTCGTTAAACTGCCAGCGGAACTGAGATTCGCTCAATTGGTCTGGACGCGTTAACGCGGTCTGTTGCGAGCTATTTTCAGGCATTAGCTTTCTGGTTACTTCGCCAGACATATTAGACAGCTCTTCGAGTAACGCTGGGCTGATGGTTAACTTATCACAACCCGCCAACTCAATAATCTCGCCAGTATTTCTAAAGCTAGCACCCATCACAACGGTATTGTAATCATGCTGTTTGTAATATTGATAAATCTCGGTGACCGAAACTACCCCAGGATCTTCACTGGCGCTGTACTGCGTTTTCCCTGAATTAGCTTTATGCCAATCAAGGATCCGGCCAACAAATGGCGAAATTAAAAATACGCCAGCTTCAGCACAAGCTTTCGCTTGAGCAAAACTAAAGAGCAAGGTGAGGTTACAGTTTATGCCTTGTTGCTCTAATTCTCGAGCGGCACAGATACCTTCCCAGGTTGACGCCAGTTTAATTAAAATTCGGCTTTTATCGACACCAGCTTCTTGATACATCGCTACTAACTGATGGGCTTTAGCCACTGAAGCCGTTTTATCGAACGATAATCTGGCATCAACTTCGGTTGAAATGCGGCCAGGAATAATGGTTAATATTTCTTGGCCAATCGCCACGGCGAGATGATCACAGGCGTAAGATAATTGTTGCTGTTGATCACCCGTTTGCGTTTTTGCATGCGCAATTGCATTTTTAACTAATTCGCTATATTGCGGTAATTGAGCGGCTTTCAAAATAAGCGACGGATTGGTGGTCGCATCTTGTGGGTGGTACAGTTTGATCGCTTCAATATCACCTGTATCGGCAACGACAGAAGTCATTGCTTTAAGTTGTTCGAGTTTGTTCATTTGATGCCCCTAATCCTAATAACCACTAAATACTTATGATAAAAGAAGTTACTGTGAAATTTATCTGAATTGTAATTTATTTTATGCCATTGAAACAGGCTGCTAATTGCCGATTCATCGATCTATTAATCAATTTAGTTAATATTAGATATAGCATGTAAAATGAGATAACCCCAGTGGTTATCGGTCAATTTGTCTCTATTATTGTCTATTTTGGAGCTTTTATCGTTAAAGCGTTATTTTTATCACATTATTATGGCTTATCTAGCTGTGCTTGCGCTATGTGTAGAGTTTAATCAGGGGGAAGACGATTTAACTAGTTGCCGACATTGTTGCAATCAGTACAATAGAGCTATTGTGATTTAACTTTATAGGTATTGATATGTTGGCTGTTATTTCTCCTGCCAAAAAGCTAGATTTTGAAAGTCCGGCCCACGATATTGACGCGGGCCAATGTCAGCTGTTGGCACAGTCCGAGCTTTTGATCAAAGATTGCCAGGCGTTGAGCCCGGCTGATATTGCCTCGCTGATGAAGCTAAGTGACAAATTAGCGGGCTTAAATGCCGCGCGGTTTGGTCAATGGCAAACCCCGTTTACCAAAGATAATGCTAAGCAGGCGATTTTTGCATTTCAAGGCGATGTATATGTGGGTCTTGGCGCGCAAGAGTTGTCAGATGATGACTTACATTTTGCCCAGCAACATTTGCGGATTTTGTCTGGTCTATATGGCGTATTAAGACCACTTGATTTAATGCAGGCCTATCGATTAGAAATGGGCACAAAACTGGCTAATAGTCGCGGCACTAATCTGTATCAGTTTTGGGGCAGTTTGGTCACAGACAACATTAATCAAAGCTTGGCCGCTAGTGACAGTCAATTTTTAATTAATTTGGCATCGACCGAATATTTCAAGGTGATTAAAACCAAAGACATTAAAGCTAAAATTATCACGCCGGTTTTTAAAGACTATAAAAATGGTCAATATAAAATTATCAGCTTTTATGCCAAAAAGGCCCGCGGCATGATGGTTCGATACATGATTGATAAGCGAGTTAGTACCCCAGAGCAATTACAACAATTTGATTACGACGGCTATCAATTTGATCCGTTATCATCAAGCGATAAAGAGTTGGTCTTTACCCGTAAACAGTAATAATACCAATTCCGATAATTAACTGATCATTCTTAACGGTTAAAACAAATGATAACCGCGTTATTTATTTTCTATGTAGAATGACTACAGACGTAAATGAATGCCTTGTTCTCATCCGTTTTTCCTTGTTGATAAATTGGCCACTAATTTAACGGAATTGGTATAAAAAAGGCCCTTAATTAAGGGCCTTTTTTGTTATTAATGGCTAGAGTTTAAGGCTGATTTCTTATGTTTTTTTAACAAATGGTTGGCGAGCGTTGCTTGGTTTTATTGCCAGCGAGAGGCCATTAATTATTTTGGTTAAACTAGACTTACGTAGCGACAACAAGCCAATCATTAGGGTAATATAGATAGTCGGTTCGATAATTTCTGACTTTACTGACCAGTAAAAATGAATTGGGACCAGTAAGGCGACTAAATAAATTAAATTATGCAGCTGTTGCCAGCGCTGTGCCATCTTTCGCCTAATAACGTTCAACGAAGTAATAGCCAGCAAGCTTAAAATGATAAAACTAACGGCGCCTACGATGATATACGGTCGCTTAATTACCTCTTCAATAAACAGACCCCATTCAAATAATAAATCTAAGCTGATAAATGCCATTAGGTGCAAACTCGCGTAAGCAAACACATATAAACCAATCAGCCGCCGCGTTTGCATTAGCAGTCCTTGTTTAAAATTCTTCGCTATTGGCGATATCAACAATACTGCCGCCAAGCTATTAAGGGCGCCCATGCCGGTATAATGAATAATATATTCAACGGGATCGCCACCGGCTTGTTCACTTAACACCAACATGATTAAGATAATAATTGGGCTAAGCGCTAAGGTATGAAACAGCAACTTTAACCACACTAGATGTTTTGTCATTAATCGCATTGGGTTATCCTGATTAAAAGTACTTATCTAAAAGAACTTATTTAAAAGTGCTTAATTAAAAGTCTCTAGTTAAAAGCACTTAGTTAAAAGAACTTATTTAAAAGTGCCTAGTTAAATCTAAATCTTTATAAAGCGACGCTACTTGCTCGCCATAGCCGTTAAAAGGTTGGGTCGCGATCCGTTTCGCTGAAAATAATCCGCCTTCTCCAATACGTCGCTCGCTCGCTTGTGACCAACGGGGATGATCAACCGCAGGATTTACGTTGGCATAAAAACCATATTCACCAGGCGCTAATTGGTTCCAGCTAGTTTTTGGTTGGCTGCGGGTGAGGGTGATTCGAGTAATAGACTTGATACTCTTAAAGCCATATTTCCAGGGCACAACTAGCCGAATTGGTGCGCCATTTTGTGGTGGCAGGGTTTTTCCATACAGTCCGACCGCCATAAATGACAGCTCGTTCATTGCTTCGTCGATCGTGAGGCCTTCAACGTAAGGGTAATGGATGCCGCCGCCAACGCGTCGACTTTTTTGCCCTGGCATTTGCTCTGGATCATATAAGGTTTCAAAAGCGACATGAGTCGCGCTGCTTTTCACCCCGGCTTTTTTCAACAAGCTGGCCAGTGAAAAACCCGTCCATGGCACAACCATTGACCAAGCCTCAACACAGCGCAATCGATAAGTTCGTTCCTCTAAAGCAAATAACTTGGTTAAATCGTCGTAATCAAGGGTAATAGGTCGTTCAACCTCACCGTCGATCACTAGTTGCCATGGATTAACGATAAAACCTTGGGCGTTAGCCGCTGGATCATTTTTGGCGGTGCCAAATTCGTAAAAATTATTGTGGCTAATCACTTTTTTCAGTGGAGTTGCTGCGTCTGTCAGTGGGTAGCTGCTATTGGTGCTAAATGATAAGGGCGTTGTGACAAAAGTTTTGAGCTCTTTTTTATCTGAAAATAAATCGAAAACACCGGCTTGAGCCGAATGAGAAAAACCTGCACTTAACGCACCAAAACCTAACGCTTTAATCAGCGTGCGGCGTTGATTAAAAATGGCTTCGGGTGTTACTTGATGATCTTTGCTCTGCCATGGCGTTTGGGTGGTTAGTCCTTGATTATATTTTTTGGTCACAGGCGGCCTCGTTGCTTATGCTAATTAGTATCTAGGTAATAAGACAAGCTAACTCAACAAAAAATTTCATCCAACAGTAAATTGGTTAAATTAGGGAAAACGGGCGGGTGATGTGGTGATTATGAAAGAGAGTCGATGAGTGGGGGTTGTACGGTATGAACGTGAAAATAATTCGCCGATAATTGGTCAAGGGATCGGTGTATGTGGAGTAAGCTGTATTTTACATGGACGAAAAGTTGAGCGTATACGGATATATTCACCGCGAGTTTACGTAATATGTATCGAGATCTAAATTCTAATTCAGTTGCTTTGCTGATAGGCATAACGCAGACATAAAAAAACCGACCTCGCGGTCGGTTTTTTTATTTAAAGCCTAAGCTTCGATTAAAGTGCTTTGATTTGAGCGCTTAAACGAGTCTTATGACGTGCAGCCTTATTTTTATGGATCAAGCCTTTAGTGGCGTAACGATCTAAAATAGGTTGAACTTCAATGAATGCTTTAGTTGCAGCTTCTTTATCGCCAGCAGCGATTGCAACAAGTACTTTTTTCATGAATGTGCGCATCATTGAACGACGGCTAGCGTTATGCTGGCGGTTCTTTTCAGATGTAATTGCGCGCTTCTTAGCAGACTTAATATTAGCCAAGGTGAACTCCTAGAACTGTTCTATTGCGATACTATTTAAAGGTCGGGGAGTATGCCCGCTTTATGACCGAATATCAATCGCGTTGTTAAAAGAAAAACATAACTGTGTCAATATTTGTCAATTTATACCAAAAAAGACAAAATTAGCCACCACTAAAATGGAAAAAAGTAGCGAGCTCATAGATTGACCGTTATGATAGCGGCCGAATTCTATCAATATTTATTGTGCAGTCCTAGTACTAATTACGAATATCAGCAGATAAAGGTAAAATTGGCAGTCAGTTCACTTATTGACTGGTCGTTAGTTAACCTTGTTATACTAAATCAGGAAAAACCATTGAGTAAAAAATTATTACGTTCTGGCCTTATCGTCAGTGTTATGACACTGGTATCTAGGGTCTTAGGATTAGTGCGAGATGTCGTTCTTGCCGGATTACTTGGCGCAAGCGCCCATGCCGATGTTTATTACTTAGCGGTAAAAATCCCCAATTTTATGCGACGATTATTTGCTGAAGGAGCTTTTGCTCAAGCCTTTGTACCGGTATTAAGTGAATACCAGAATCAAAATGATAAGGATAAAATACGTGAGCTTATTGCTTATGCGTCGGGCACACTTGGCACTATTATTACAGTGGTGGCGATTGTCGGAGTAATTGGTTCACCTATATTGATCGCGCTATTTGGGGCTGGTTGGTTTATTGGCGGGATTAATGACGCAGAAGCGGCGCAAAAGTATGAGCTAGCCTCACTCATGCTCAAAATTACCTTTCCTTACTTATGGTTTATTACCTTGGTCGCGCTAAGTGGTTCCATTTTAAATGCGATGGGGCGATTTGCAGTGGCATCTTTTACCCCGGTTTTTCTCAATGTCGCTATTATTGCGACCGCGCTCTATATTGCGCCGCACTTTGAAGAAACGGCGATTGGACTGGCGTGGGGCTGGTTTTTAGGTGGTTTGTTGCAGTTGCTGTTTCAATTGCCTTTTTTATACCGCGCTAAGGTGTTAGTTAAACCCAAATGGGGCTGGAATGATCCGGGGGTCACAAAAATAAGAACATTAATGATCCCGGCTTTGTTTGGGGTGTCGGTCAGCCAAATTAACCTGTTGTTTGATACTATAATCGCGACCTTCTTAATTACCGGCTCAGTCAGTTGGTTGTTTTTTTCTGATCGTTTGTTGGAGTTCCCGCTTGGGATGTTTGGCATTGCGATAGCGACGGTGATTTTGCCGAGTTTGTCGCGTTTTCACAGCAGTGACTCAACGCGTGATTTTAGCCAAACCATGGATTGGGCGGTCCGAATGATCTTAATGATGGGTCTGCCGGCGGCGCTTGGCTTAATGGTGCTGGCGCAGCCATTGGTGACGGTTATCTTTATGCACGGTGAATTTAGCAGTAGCGATGCTCTAATGGCCAGTTATAGTCTCATTGCGTATGCCACTGGCTTGCTTAGCTTCATGATGATTAAGATTTTAGCGCCAGGGTTTTACGCCCGTCAAGATACTAAAACGCCAGTTAAAATAGGCATTAGAGCAATGATCGCCAACATGGTGTTTAACGCTGTCTTTGCATTTAGCTTAGGTTATCAATATGGTTATATTGGTTTAGCGTTTGCAACCTCATTATCTGCTACGTGCAACGCTTTTTGGTTGTACCGACAGCTTAAAGCCGATGGCGTTTATCAATTTAGTCAAAAAACGCTGATTTTTGCGTTTAAATCATTAATAGCAACTGCAGTGATGGTGACGTTGATATGGTATGTTAACCCGAGCGCAGAGCAATGGTTTGAATATGAGAAATCGAGCCAAATTTTAACCTTAGTAAAGCTAATCGGCATTGCCTTAGTCAGTTATTTTAGTACATTATTTGTGACGGGTTTTAGACTTCGCCATTTAAAGGCATAATAAACGGCTGATATGTGATGGACAATGATATATAATTCGCCAATTTTAGGGGTGAGGGTGCGAGCGAAAATATGGAATTAATACGTGGTATACATAATATCGCTAGACGCCATCGCGGCTGTGTATTAACCATAGGTAATTTCGACGGTGTTCATTTAGGGCATCAAGAAGTACTTAATGGCCTCAAATCACGTGCCAATTCGTTAGGTTTAGCGAGCACGGTGATGACGTTTGAGCCGCATCCGCAAGAGCTATTTTTGGGGCAGCAAGCACCAGCACGATTATCGCGTTTGCGAGAAAAACTGCGGCTACTTGAAAATTATGATATCGATCGCTTGTTATGTGTTCGTTTTAATCAGCAATTTGCCACCCTGTCGGCACCTGAGTTTATTGAGCAATTATTGGTTAATAAACTAGGGGTTAAATTTTTGGTGGTGGGTGATGATTTCAGGTTTGGCCATGACCGAACCGGCGACTACAATATGTTAGTTAAGGCGGGTCAGCAATATGATTTTGAAGTCGTTAGCACCCAAAGTTTAAAGCTGGCTAATGCGCGCATTAGCAGTACCCTTATTCGCCAAAAATTAGCCGCTGGCGAGATAGCTACGGCGCAGAAAATGTTAGGGCATCCTTACACCATCAGTGGCCGAGTGCGTCACGGTGATAAAAAGGGCCGAACCATCGGCTTTCCGACGGCTAATATCGCATTAGAGCGTAAAGTGTCACCATTACATGGTGTTTATGCCGTCGAAGTAGTGCTTGATGGGGTGAGTTATAGCGGTGTGGCCAATATTGGTCAGCGCCCGACTGTTAATGGCAGTCGAATGCAGCTTGAAATTCATTTGTTTGATTTTCAGCAAGATATTTATGGAAAAACCATTGATACCCAAGTGCTGCACAAAATTCGCGATGAATTTAAATTTGACTCTTTCGAGCAGTTAAAGCAACAAATCGCAAAAGATGCCGTTGAAGCTAAAGCGTTTTTTCTATCAAATTAGCTTCAATAAATAATATTTAGTGACCCAAATGCCTGTTATAGAATAGGCATGTGACCATAATGGTGTGATTTTTACATGAGTGATGACAAGAAAACCGAATTTAAGAAGTCAGAGTATAAGCAGACTTTAAACTTGCCAAAAACTTCATTTTCAATGAAGGCTAACTTGGCAAATCGTGAACCTATGATGCTTAAAGCATGGGATAAGGCCGATTTGTACGGCAAGATCCGTGCAGCAAGAAAAGGTCGTAAGACTTTTATTTTGCACGACGGCCCTCCCTACGCCAATGGCGACATTCATATTGGTCACTCAGTTAATAAAATTCTTAAAGACATTATTATTAAGTCAAAAACCATTGCTGGTTTCGATGCACCTTATATTCCAGGTTGGGATTGTCACGGCTTGCCAATCGAGCTACAAGTTGAGAAAAAGCACGGTAAACCGGGCCATAAAATCTCAGCGAGCGATTTTCGTGAAAAATGTCGTGCTTATGCCCAACGTCAAATTGACGGTCAGCGTAAAGACTTTATCCGCTTAGGCGTGTTTGGTGATTGGTTTAACCCTTATCAAACCATGAATTTTGACTTTGAAGCGAACATTGTTCGTTCTATGGGTAAAATCATTGCGAATGGCCACTTGCAACAAGGCGCTAAGCCGGTTCATTGGTGTTTAGATTGTGGTTCATCATTGGCTGAAGCCGAAGTTGAATACGAAGACAAACGTTCGCCAGCGGTTGACGTACGTTTTAATGCAGTTAATGAAGCCGAAATCCTAGAAAAAATGGCGATTGATCCTGCCCACGCTGGTAGCGGTACTATCTCTACGGTGATCTGGACCACTACGCCATGGACTCTGCCGGCTAACCGCGCGTTGTCAATGCATGAAAAAGTTGAGTATGTGTTAGTTCAGTGCGAAAAAGATGGCGTTAGTGAACGTCTGATTTTAGCGCATGACTTAATGACCAGCGCGATGGAACGTTACGGTGTTGAGAAATTTAATGTGCTTGGCCAGTGTGATGGCAGCGCGTTAGAATTAGTGCGTTTTAACCACCCATTTTATGACTTTGACGTGCCAGTTATTTTAGGTGAGCACGTAACTACCGACTCAGGTACTGGTGTTGTTCATACCGCTCCTGGTCACGGCCAAGAAGATTACGTGGTCGGCCAAAAGTACAACATCGAAGTAGCCAATCCAGTTGGTGCTAACGGTGTTTACCTTGAAGGTACTCCGTTATTTGAAGGTCAGCATATCTTTAAGGCGAACGACGTTATCGTTGAGTTGCTTAAAGAGCGTGGCACCTTAGTGCATCACCATGCATTAACGCATAGCTACCCACATTGCTGGCGCCACAAAACGCCAATTATTTTCCGCGCTACGCCACAGTGGTTCATTTCGATGGATCAAAACGGTTTACGCGACCAAGCAATGGCCGAAATTAAAAAAACTCAGTGGATCCCAGATTGGGGCCAGCAGCGCATTGAAAACATGGTTGTAGGTCGCCCTGACTGGTGTGTTTCACGCCAACGTACTTGGGGCGTGCCATTAACGGTCTTTATCAATAAAGACACCAATGAACTACACCCAGATACGGCTGAGTTACTAGAGCGTGTTGCGGTATTAATTGAAAAAGACGGTATTCAAGCATGGTTTGATCTTGAGCCAAGTGAGTTCTTGGCTGAAGGTGGCGATACCTACGTTAAAATTACCGACACCTTAGATGTCTGGTTTGACTCGGGTGTAACACACGCTTGTGTTGTTGATGCTCGTGAAGAATTAACGGGTCCTGCAGATTTATACCTTGAAGGTTCAGATCAGCATCGTGGTTGGTTCCAGTCGTCGCTAATGACATCTGTCGCGATGAATGGTACCGCGCCTTACCGCCAGGTATTAACCCACGGCTTTACCGTTGATGGCAATGGCAAGAAAATGTCTAAGTCAATCGGCAACGTAATGTCACCACAACAAGTGGTTAACCGTTTAGGTGCAGATATTCTACGTTTGTGGGTAGCGTCAGCTAACTACACCGCTGAAATGACCGTGTCTGATGAAATACTTGACCGTAGTGCTGATTCTTATCGTCGTATCCGTAATACCTCGCGTTTCTTGTTATCAAACCTTAACGGTTTTGATCCAGCAACCGATTTGGTCGCCAGTGAAGACATGGTGGCGTTAGATCGTTGGGTTGTTGGTCGTGCTCATCAGCTTCAACAAGAAATTATTGAAGCCTATGATAGCTACCAGTTCCATGTTGTGGTGCAAAAGCTAACGCATTTTTGTTCGATTGAGCTAGGCAGTTTCTACCTTGATATCATCAAAGATCGTCAATACACCGCTAAAGCCGATGGTTTACCACGTCGTAGCTGTCAAACAGCGATGTACCATATTGCGCAAGCATTAGTACGTTGGATAGCGCCAATCTTAAGCTTTACTGCTGACGAAATTTGGAAGTTGTTACCAAACAATGACCAAGAATTTGTCTTTACCAGTGAATGGTACGAAGGCCTGACAGCGCAAGACAGCACTGAACAATTAAATCCTGAATTTTGGGAACAAATTTTAGCGGTTCGTAATGCGGTAAATAAAACCATGGAACAAGCGCGTCGTGATGATGTCATTGGTGGCAGCTTACAGGCGAACGTGACAATTTTTGCTAACGATGAGCTGGCTAAGCAATTAGCGCTGATCGAATCAGAGCTACGCTTTGTATTTATTACTTCACAAGTAAATGTGGTCAATGGCGCAGCAGCAGACAACGCGATTGCCACTGAAATTGACGGTTTAAGTGTGTTGGTTGAGCCCTCTACCGGTGAAAAATGTGAGCGTTGTTGGCATCACCGCGATGAAGTGGGCAGCAATGAAGCTCACGTCACCTTGTGTGGCCGCTGTGTGACTAATATTGAAGGTGAAGGCGAAGTTCGTCACTATGCTTAATCAGCAAAATGATCAAACGGGGTCGGCGACCAAGCCGGCCTCTGCGGCGCAAAGTGGTTTAGTATGGCTGTGGTTAACCGTGATATTAATCATCTTGGATCAAGTATCTAAGGTGTGGGTTAGCAACAGCTTTAGCTTGTATGAATCAATTTCGATAATGCCAATGTTTAATTTTACCTACGTGCATAACGAAGGTGCGGCATTTAGCTTCTTAAGTGATGCCGGTGGCTGGCAACGGTGGTTTTTTACGGCGGTTGCGGTTGCGATAAGCAGTTTGTTAGTTTATTGGCTGCGTGGGTTGCATAAAGCTGAAAAGCTGTTGGCCGTTTCGTATGCGCTAGTACTTGCTGGTGCTGTCGGAAATTTGATCGACCGAGTTGCTTATGGCTATGTTATCGACTTTTTAGATGTTTATTATCAGCAGTATCACTGGCCAGCCTTTAATATTGCAGATGTCGCTATTTGTATCGGTGCCGGATTAATTATTGTCGAAGCATTTACCACTTCGTCATCATCAACACAGGAAAGCTAATTGTGACTAATGCAGTTAATATCGAAGAACCGGCTCAGAAAAATCAGCACGTGATTGGCGCAAGCAGTGAAATTATTTTTCATGTTACGATGAAATTATCAGACGGTTCAGCGGCAGACAGTACCAAGGTTAACAATAAACCGGCCAAACTTAACATGGGCGATGGTAGCCTATCGCCAGCTTTTGAAGCCAAATTGTTGGGTCTTAGTGCTAATGAGTCAACTGAGTTTTCCTTGCCAGCGGCCGATGCCTTTGGTGAAGTGAATCCTGACAACATTTATCACCTTGAACGTAGTCGTTTTGACGCCGAATCGCTAGAAGTCGGTGCTATCATTTCGTTTGAACAGCAAAATGGCACGGAGTTACCAGGTGTGGTCCGTGAAATTGTGGGTGATTCAGTAACGATTGATTTTAACCACCCGTTAGCGGGGCAGGTTGTGACCTTCGCCATTGACATACTTAACGTAAACTAGGCTAATTCTAATGACAGTAAAAATCGTCAGAGCTAATCCACGCGGTTTTTGTGCCGGAGTAGATCGCGCTATTACTATTGTTGAACGGGCGCTCGACTTATTTGAAAAACCAATTTATGTTCGTCATGAAGTGGTGCATAACAAATATGTTGTCGATGGCTTACGTGAGCGCGGCGCGATTTTTGTCGAAGAACTCGATCAGGTGCCAGACAATAGCACGGTTGTTTTTAGCGCCCACGGTGTTTCTCAAGCGGTACGTCAAGAAGCCAAGCGCCGTGATTTACGGGTGTTTGATGCGACTTGCCCCTTGGTCACCAAGGTTCACATGGAAGTAGCACGTTCGAGCAAGCGCAGTACCGAATGCATCTTAATTGGTCACAAAGGTCACCCTGAAGTGATCGGCACCATGGGGCAATATTCCAATGCCGCTGGCGCGATGTATTTAGTTGAAACGGTTGACGATGTTGCGACACTTGAAGTCGCTGATCCAACAGCGTTACATTACGTGACGCAAACAACCTTGTCGGTTGATGATACTAAAGCAATTATTGATGCGTTACGGGCGCGTTTTCCACAGATTGAAGGGCCACGCAAAGATGATATTTGTTACGCGACCCAAAATCGTCAAGACGCGGTTAAAGATATTTCAACCAAGGTTGAGTTGTTGTTGGTGGTTGGGTCTAAAAATAGCTCTAACTCCAATCGACTGCGTGAGTTGTCCGAAAAACAAGGCACACGCGCTTATCTGATTGATAACGATCGCGACATCGATCCAAGCTGGCTTGACAATGTTAACTCCGTTGGTGTGACGGCTGGTGCCTCTGCGCCGGAGATTTTGGTGCAACAAGTGATTGATAAACTGGTGGAACTCACTGGCGGTCAAATAATTGAAAATCCAGGCATTGAAGAAAATACGGTGTTTGCAGTGCCGATAGAGCTAAGATAATTGCGTTAAGATAAATTAAGTCTAAGTTCGCGCAGTAGTTCTTAGCTTGACCTAAAGCCCGATAACCATCTTGTTATGAGAATAGTTATTGGGCTTTTTGCTGTCTGGCGCTCACGAAATGTAATAATCGCTCAAACTTTGTTGCATTTTTGTAATATACTGGTTAGTATTCAAACGTTCGTTTAAGTCGGTCGTTTGAATGTTGCTGGCTACTTAAAATATTGCACAAAGAATATTGCACAAAGAATATTGAGCACTGCCTATTGAAGACAGTCTATAGAAGAAAGTGTATTAAAGAATGTGTATTGAACAATATACTTTGTGCAGCGTTTTAACTTCCAGCCACGTTGCATTTTTTGGTAACTCCTTATTAGGAGTTACCTTTTTTTTGCGCTTAATAAAGTGAAGACTTTTCACTATCTCTCATTTTTACCTCAGCTAGTATGCTCTGGCGACTGTTGACATGACCCGGTTAATACCTCTGATGATATCTGGCCGCTATTATCACCACTATTTAGTAGTTTAAGCTTGCTGTAACTAGTGGTTACACGGTATAAATACGGGTATAGATATAAAACGTATGTAAATCGTATTTAATATGAAAAAAAAACAAGCAATGTTTAAACGGATCGTAGTAAAACTTGGTACCAGTGTTTTAACTTCTGGTGGTAATAGTCTTGATCGCGCCCATATGGTTGAACTGGTTCGCCAAATGGCAACGTTACATCGACAGGGTTGTGAGGTGATTTTATGTACCTCAGGAGCGATTGCTGCCGGACGTGAGCGATTGGGCTTTCCACAGCTGTCTGACAAAATGTCGACAAAGCAAATGTTGGCGGCGGTTGGTCAAAGTCAATTAATTCAAACCTGGGAAAATCTGTTTAATATCTATGGCCTACATGTTGGCCAAATGCTGTTAACTCGGGCCGACCTCGACGATCGTGAGCGCTACCTTAATGCTCGAGATATGCTTGATACCCTGCTTAAACACAAGATAATACCAATCATCAATGAAAACGATGCCGTCGCGACCACCGAAATTAAAGTTGGCGATAATGATAACCTGTCAGCGTTAATGGTTGGTTTGGCCGATGCTGATTTATTGATGTTATTAACCGATCAAGTCGGCTTATATAATGCCAACCCACGGACTCATGTCGATGCGACTTTAATCACTAATGTTGATGTGATTGACGATAAATTACGGGCAATGGCGGGAGGCAGCGGCACAACCTTAGGTACTGGCGGCATGGCAACCAAGATTCAAGCGGCAGAAATTGCACGTCGCAGTGGTGCTGTGGTAGTGATTGCCGCAGGTCATCATCAAAATGTAATTTTAGAAGTAGCAGCTGGCGTTGCGATTGGTACCAAATTTAGTGCGACCGATAACCCCCTTGAAAGCCGTAAACGTTGGTTACTCGCTGGGCCAGGGCCTGTTGGGGAAATGACCTTAGATGATGGCGCGGTTAAGGCCGTGATTAAGCAAGGCAGCAGTTTACTGCCTAAGGGCATTAGCCAGATCAAAGGTTCGTTTGCGCGTGGCGATATGATCACGCTCTGTGATAATCAGGGCATGCAAATTGCGAAAGGGCTAACCCGTTATAGCAGTGATGATTTACATCAAATCAAAGGCTTGCATTCGGACGAAATTGAATCAACCTTAGGTTATGGTTATGGCAAGGTCGTGATCCACCGTAATAATTTAGTTGTGCTTTAAGTTTTTAACATAGGAATCAAGATGAACATCAATCTATTAGGTGAACAAGCTCTTACAGCAAGTTACCAATTATCTCAGGCATCAACCCGTCAGAAAAATGCATTGCTAACAGCATTATCCGCTGGGCTGATAGAACATCAAACAGCTATTTTAAGCGCGAATGAAATTGATATTAGTCAGGCCAGAGCAGCCGGAATAACTGAAGCGATCATTGACCGTTTATTGCTTAATCCTGAGCGACTTAAAGGCATGAGCGATGACGTATTACGTTTGTGTCAGCTGGACGATCCCGTAGGTGAAGAGACCGAGTCTAAATTATTAGAAAGTGGTTTACGTCTGTCTAAACGCCGAGTGCCGATTGGTGTCTTAGGGGTTATTTATGAAGCCCGTCCTAATGTTACTATTGATATCGCAGCTTTAGCGTTAAAAACGGGTAATGCCGCCATTTTGCGTGGTGGTAAAGAAACCATTAATAGTAATCTCGCTTTGCTAAAGGTGATTGAGCAAGCATTGACAAGTGTTGATTTGCCATCGCACTCGATTCAGTACATCGACAATCCAGATCGGGACTTAGTCACACAACTGCTAAAAATGGATCGCTATGTCGATATGATCATTCCGCGTGGTGGTGCTGGCCTGCACCGTTTATGTCTTGAGCAAAGTACCATTCCGGTGATCACTGGCGGCATAGGTATTTGTCATCTGTTTGTTGAAGCATCGGCAAATTTAGAGAAATCGGTTAAAGTGATTAACAACGCTAAAACGCAGCGTACCTCAGTGTGTAATGCGCTTGATGTCGTATTAGTTGAGCGTTCAGTCGCGCCACAATTATTATCTTTGTTAGCGCAAGAGTTAAAACAGTCGCAAGTATTATTTAAAGCCGATGCTGACGCCTACGCTATTTTAAGTGCGGCCGGCGCATCTGTAGAAGCGGCCGTTGTCGGTGACTTTGACCAAGAGTGGCTATCACTAACCTTGTCTGTCGCTATTGTTGACGACATTGCAGGGGCGATAAGTCACATTCGCCAGCACAGTTCACAGCACTCCGATGGTATTTTAACTGAATCAATCGCCCAAGCTAATCGCTTTGTTAATCAAGTTAATTCGGCAGCGGTTTATGTTAATGCTAGCACGCGTTTTACCGATGGTAGTCAGTTCGGTTTAGGCGCTGAGGTTGCGGTAAGTACGCAAAAGCTACATGCCCGTGGCCCTATGGGTCTTAAAGAGCTGACAACCTATAAGTGGATTGGCCAAGCCGATTATCTAGTGCGTTCTTAACGGTTATTCGGGCAACATCGTCGCTCTGGCATTCATGCCTGTACGACATCCTGAACAGAAAAAAGGGGGATAGTCACATGACTATCCCCCTTTTTTATTCGCTTAATTGTTAGCTCAAACGAGCGAACCATTAAACCCGGTCGACACGGGCGCCTAACGCTGGCAGTTTAGACTTGCTGCGCGCTTTGTTTTTCGGGCTAGCTTTAGTCGTCACTTTAGACTTAGGCTTAGCTGTTGGCTTAGGTCTTTGCTCAAGTTTAGGTGTGTTATTGCCCGCGGCCTGATCGCTGCTATATTTGGGCTTATTTCTGGCAAATACCGGTTTGTCTTTTCGAATATCTGGCTGTTTCGGGTGCTTAGTCGCAAAGCGTTTATTGCCATGACGACTCGATTCACGGACGCGCATCGTGGCGGCAACACGTTCTTCTTCAAATTCGCTTGGCACCAAACAGTGAGTTTTGGTCCCGATTAAGTATTTCATGCCCATGCGAGTCAGTGCTTGGCGGATCATCTGCCAGTTTGCTGGATCGTGGTAGCGTAAAAATGCTTTATGCAAGCGACGTTGACGTTCACCTTTGGCGACAAACAACTCTTCACCTTTTTTCTTGTACTTAACTCGCTTTAACGGGTTCGTTTCAGAATGGTACATCGCGGTAGCATTACACATTGGCGAAGGATAAAAGTTCTGAACTTGATCACATTCAAATTCGTTGCTCTTAAGCCACAAAGCAAGGTTTAACATGTCCTCATCGGTGCTGCCGGGGTGAGCCGAGATGAAGTACGGGATCATGTACTGTTTTTTACCTGCTTCTGCACTGAATTTATAGAACATGTCTTTAAATTCATCATAAGCACCCATGCCCGGCTTCATCATGAGATCGAGCGTACCTTTTTGGGTGTGCTCAGGCGCAATTTTTAAATAACCACCGACATGGTGGGTCACTAATTCTTTAACGTATTCAGGCGACTCAACCGCGAGATCATAGCGAACACCCGAGGCGATCAAAATTTTCTTGATGCCCGGAACCTTACGTGCTTCACGATATAAATCAATGGTGTGCTGGTGATCGGTATTTAACTTGCTACATATTTTTGGAAAAACACACGATGGATGACGACAATTAATTTCAGCTTTAGGATCAGAACAACCTAAGCGGTACATATTAGCGGTTGGGCCACCAAGATCTGAAATAGTACCAGTAAAGCCCGGTACTTTGTCGCGAATTTCGCCCAGTTCGCGCAAGATTGAAGCCTTCGAGCGATTTTGAATAATCCGGCCTTCATGTTCAGTAATCGAACAGAACGAACAGCCACCAAAACAACCACGCATGATATTTACCGAGGTTTTTATCATGTCATAAGCGGGAATCTTTGCCTTGCCATAACTTGGGTGCGGTACTCGGGCGTATGGCAAGCCAAACACAAAATCCATTTCATCGGTTGTTAATGGAATAGGCGGAGTATTAACCCACAACTCACGGTCGCCATGTTTTTGAATTAATGCGCGTGCTGAGTAGGGGTTAGTTTCAAGGTGCATAATACGCGCCGCATGGGCGTATAATACCTTGTCACTTTTTAATTTTTCAAATGACGGCAAACGAACCGCGGTGGTTTTCGTATCGCGTTTTGCCGGGCGAACCGTAACAACTTGCGCTTGGGCTGCCGCTTTTTCAGTGGCTTTTTCGCTGTCATTTTTACAACTATCATCGGTTTGATAAGGGTTGAGCATCTTGCGAACCATCGCCGGATTAGGTTTTTCAATCCGAGTGGAATCTATCTCGGTGAAACCTTCTGGCAATGTTTTACGCATCACGGCGGTGCCAGCAATGTCGGTAATTTCTTCGATTGGCTCGCCGTTAGCAACCCGAAAAGCAAATTCTATTAATGCCCGCTCAGCATTGCCAAACAGTAAAATGTCGGCTTTGGCATCGAGCAGCACTGAGCGACGAATTTTGTCTGACCAATAATCATAATGCGCTAAACGGCGTAAACTCGCTTCAATGCCGCCAATAATAATCGGGGTTTCTTTGTAGGCTTCGCGACAACGCTGAGAATAAATAAGTACTGCGCGATCTGGGCGCTTACCACCTTCATTGTTCGGGGTATAAGCATCGTCATGACGCAGCTTACGATCGGCCGTATAACGGTTGATCATCGAATCCATGTTGCCAGCGGTCACACCAAAAAATAAATTAGGCTGGCCCAATGCCATAAAGGCATCTTTACTGTCCCATGCTGGCTGCGCAATAATGCCAACGCGGTAACCTTGGGCTTCTAATACCCGACCGATAACCGCCATGCCAAAACTCGGGTGATCAACATAGGCATCACCAGAAACAATAATGATATCGCAGCTATCCCAACCCAAAGCATCCATTTCCTGACGTGTTGTAGGTAAAAAAGGTGCTGTGCCAAAACATTCGGCCCAGTACATTGGATAATCGTTGATAGGTTTGGCGGTAGTCTTAAGCATTATTTGTGGTGTCTTCATTATTGCGGGGGCCGAATTATAGCCAATCTGGCGCCACAAGGCTAGTTTAGTACGGGTTTGGCAGTGTAATTGTGAACTAGCTTGCACAGAGTAATGAGCTAAATAGTAATTGATAATTTAGCTATCAATTACTTGCTAGCTAAATACGATTTTATAATCACTGCCGTTGTGAAGGCGTAACGGTAACTGGCCTAGTTTATTCCCCTCTAGATCCAATTTTTTAGCGTTGTTAAAAATAAAAAAATGTCAGAAAAATTTACATTTTTAAATTTATTTTTTTTCAACCTTTGTAATTAATTGAAATTGATTAACTAATAATAATGGTTTAATTTATGCATTATTCCCTCTAGAACATATAAGAGATTATTTAAGGGGAAATTAATGAAACGTTCTAATTTTGCGCTCCTGATGTTAACGACTTCTGTCGGGTTAGCCCAAGCAGCGGTAATCGATCTTGATGGGGTTGGTTTTGTCCAATACGGTGATGCACAATCATATTCGATGCCGATAGCTGAAATTCAAACTGGCGATTCCGCTTATAATATTTCGTCAACGCCTGGTCAAATATCCGATTTTATTGTCGTCGCAACTGGCTCATCAGGGACGCCAGTTAATACCAACTTTATTGGCATGGATAATGCTTATAGCACGCCATCTGGTAATTCTGGTGGTAATTTCTTTAGCACTGGGACCGAGACCGACGCTGATGAAATTAGCAGTTTTAGTGGCGATAAGGCCGACACCTGGGATTCATCTTTAGCGGCATTGATGTCATTCCTTAACGGTGATGACATGGTCTTTATGTTTAATAATAATAACTTAAACGGTGCCAATGAACAAAGTTTAGCCGCATGGGCTCAAGTTACCATAACCGATGATACAGATAGCATTGTTGGTATTTATGATTTTACTAATAACAATAGTAAGTATGGTCTGGTATCGGAAGGAGGCGGCGGGACATTTTTAGGTGATGTTACAAGTTATACTTCAGACGGTTCAGGTCCTAATGGCAATACCAATGCCGATACCGATTATGTACTGTCGGGCGGACCTATTTGTCTAGATACCACCACCAATCCTTCACTACCGATCCCGGTTTCTTGCGATGGCAATGAAGATGAGGGGCCTATTAACCATAACCTTGGCGCCGATCATGTTGCTTATGCAGTGTTGTTTCCTGAACTCAATGATCAATTATTCGGGCTGTTTGGTTCACTGACCAATGCAGAGCTTGATGATTACACGCTAAATATTGATCTTAGATTGGGTTGTGATGTGAGTTTATTTGGTGGTGGCGCTGATGATGAAATTTGTAACGGTTTAATTGACGGTTTTGGTAAAAATATCAACAATGGCTTCGAGCAAATGTTTATTGTCACAACAGAGAGGGACATTCCGCCAACAGTCGAGGTATCTGAGCCAAAATCGCTGTGGATACTGATGTTTTTAAGCACAATCTTAATTTCATTTTTTCGCCGACAAAGTTAGATCTTCAACTTATTAATACCAAAAAGCCGAGCAAAGTGATTGCTCGGCTTTTTTTGAGTAGATTTTAGAAATAGGCATTATCATTCATTTAATAACTGCCGGTGCGAATGCGTTCGCCGCGAGCGCGTAAATATTCAAGGGTAAATAACATCATTGCCGACAACGTGACCAACAACACTGCCACAGCGAGAATAGTGGGGCTGATTTGTTCGCGCAAACCTGAAAACATTTCTCTGGGAATGGTTCGTTGCTCGGGACCCGCAAGAAATAAAATGACAACGACCTCGTCAAATGAAGTAACAAACGCAAATAACGCACCAGATATAACACCGGGGCGAATTAGCGGCATAATTATTTTGAAAAAGGTATAGGTTGGAGTCGCGCCAAGCCCCATTGAAGCCCGCATTAACGAGAAATCAAACCCGGCCAAAGCAGCATTAACGGTAATAATGACAAAGGGAGTACCCAGTGCTGCATGGGCAAAAATGACCCCTAAGTAGCTGCCAGACAGCCCTAGTTTGGTGTAAAAGAAATACATGCCAGCTGCGGTTATGATCAGCGGAACAATCATTGGTGATAGTAACATCGCCATGATCAAGCGTTGAAATGGCATTACTGGGTTTGACAGCCCTATGGCAGCAAGGGTGCCTAGAACTGTGGCGATTATTGTGGCGCAAAGGCCAATGAAAAAGCTATTTCTAATGGCTAATTGCCACTTATCATCGGTCATAAATTCGCTATACCATTTCAGCGAGTAAGCTTCGGGATCTAATGCCATCATGCCAGGGGTGAATGAAAAGTAAGGTTCGACATTAAAAGACAGTGGCACAATCACCAAAATAGGCACCATCAAAAAGGCCAATACCAACCACGCGGTTAGTCTGAGTCCATGCATGCCAATTTTTTGTGGCAAAGTATAATAGTTTGGAAATTTCATGGTTGCACTCCAGTGGCATTAAACCACATAGGATTAATCAAAATCATTAAAAATCAGCAGCTCACCTGCTTAACCAAGCTTGATGTTACTAACACCGACCAAGCGATCGTACATCCAATACAACAATAAAATAGCGCCGAGCAATAATGAACCTAACGCGGCCGCTAATTCCCAGTTATTCGATGACTGCATATGGAACGCGATGATGTTACTAATCATTTGACCATCGGTGCCACCAACCAAGGCTGGCGTGATGTAATAGCCGATTGAAACAATAAAGACTAACAAGGCACCAGCGCTGATCCCTGGCAAGGTCATAGGCAGATAAATACGAATAAAAGCGGGAATAGGTTTAGCACCTAATGACATCGCGGCGCGTAAATAGGTTGGGTCTATGCCTTTCATCACGCTGTATAGCGGTAAAATCATAAAAGGCAGTAAGATGTGCGTCATCGCGATAACCGTTGAAAATTGGGTGTACAGCATATCTAACGGCTCGGTAATTATATTAAGCGTTTGCAATACACTATTGACCACGCCATTGGTTTGCAGCAAGGCAATCCACGAAGTGGTGCGGACCAACAATGAGGTCCAAAAGGGCAGTAATACAAACACCATCAAAATATTGGCTGTTTTGGTCGGGGCTGTCGCTAAATAGTACGACAAAGGAAAACCAATCACTACGGTCAGCAAGGTAATCAATAACGCAATTTTTAGACTTTTCAGATAGAGTTTGACGTAGATTTGAGTATCTCGAGCAACCACTTCATCTTTGGCATTGTGCATCAAATCGAGCGCAGTCAGATAAAAACTGGTAGTGAAAACAGCGCCAGATTTTTTGATCACTCGCCATATTTCTACGTTGTGCCATTGCGGTTTTAAGCTAAATAATTTGGCTGCGCCAGTTTGCTGTAACTGCGCTTCATCTATTTTCTTTAGTTTACGTGCGGTTGATTTTATGACACTGGAGCTGCCGGGCAGTGAGCGATTGATCTCTTCTGCCAATTTGCCAGATCGGCGAGCGTGTGCCAGTTTTTTTAATTCAACAGCAAATATATTAATTATCCGATCGTCGGGTAAGTTATTTTTAGTTGCATCCCAATCTTCCAAGGCGGTTAATGTTGCTGGGACTAATTGGGCTACGGTTGGGTGATATACACTGCGGTAGAGCATGGTGCCAATCGGAGCGAGAAAAGACACGATAACAAAAATTATTAACGGGGCAGCAAATGCAAAAGCAACCAATTTTCGACGACGAATAATTTTACGGCTTTGAATTATTTCCGTCGCTGATAGCTCTGATAAAGAAGCTGAGTTAACATTACTTTCTGATGTCGACTCGGAATTTAAAACGGTTTGTTGCATAGGAACTGCCTTATCTCTGGTGATGCTATTGGTCAATTGATTCAGCCGATATGATCGGACTGAATCAATCATTTAAAAACCAAACTAGCTTATCCGCTACTCAGGTTATTTAAGTAGCCATTCATTGAACTTTTCACCGAGTGACTCGCCATAATCGGCCCAAAATTCACCGCTGGCTTGCAGACCTTCATCAAGGTGCGCAGAAGGTAATTTAGGAATAACTGCTTTGTCGACATAGGCATATGAAGAGTTACGAGTTGGGCCATAAGCCACTTCTTGCATGCCACTTTCAGGACGAGAGCTCGTTGCATAACGAATAAAATCTTCAGCTAATGCTTTCTTTTTACTGCCCTTTACAATAGCCCAAACGTCTAGATCATAAACATGCGCATCCCACACCATTTTAAACGGCTTTTTATCACTTTGAATTGCATCGAAAATCCGGCCGTTGGCCGACTGCACCATGACTGCACCACCGTCATTAAGTAGTTGCGGTGCTTGCGACCAGCTATCAAACCACACTATTTGATCTTTAATTGTGTCTAATTTAGCAAAGGCGCGCTGTTGACCTTTTTTAGTGGCAAGCAATTCATACACTTGCGCTTTAGGCACACCATCGGCTAATAAAGCCCATTCCATGTTTACCTGTGGACGTTTTCGCAGGGCGCGTTTGCCAGGGAAAGTCTTGGTATCGAACAAGTCATTAATCGAGTCAGGCGTACCACCTTTAATTGTTTTGTCGCTATAAGAGAACAGTACGGTCCAAATAATATTGCCGACCCCACATTCATTTGATAAAGCTTCCGGAATAAAATCTTTATTCGCTGCTACGCCGTCATCACCGGCCGGTAAGGTATCATGCGGGAAAATTTCTAATAGGCCTTCAGAACAAGCCCGTTCAAGATCAATAACTTCAATATCAACTACATCCCAAAGAATGTTACCACTTTCGACTTGCGCTTTAATTTCGGCAATACCACCTGAGTAGTTCTCAAATAAGATCTTATGGCCGGTTTTTTTCATGTAAGGATCTAGCATATGCTTTTGTTGAGCAGCGCCATAGGCACCACCGAACGATACTGCGGTAAACTGTTCCGCTATAGTAGGGCTTACTGCTGTGCAAAGCGCGAGTGCTGCGCCGAATCGCTTGAGTTTATTCATTGTTGTTCCTCTTGCGTTTTTGGTGGGTTAATATAAATATTTGAGTTTAGGGTGCTAACGCTAGTCCACTGGCGGTCGACCAAGTTAATTTTGCGAGTTCGCCGGGCTGGAAAATTGGCGCCATGCTGTCATTAAGAGACTTGACCATTATTTCTAATCCATTGGATAATTTGAAGAAATAACGAATGGAATCACCGACATAGAGCCTGGTCATAAAAGTGACATTAATGTGATTATCCATTAATTGGCCGTTGGCAATAAACAAGTTTTCGGGCCTGATCATTACATTGCAAGGCTCATTTTCTTGCGGTGAATTTGAGTTGCTCGTGGTAACGATAGCGCCATCTTCGAGTCGAACATGGTTTAAGCCGTCACTGCACTTGATAACCGTGCCAGCGATCGAATTATTTTCCCCGATGAAATTGGCCACAAAAGCGTTGGCTGGTCGCTCGTACAGATCTTCAGGAGATGCACATTGTTCAACAATGCCGTTGTTAAACACCGCAATACGGTCAGACATGGTCAGCGCTTCAGTCTGGTCATGGGTAACATAAATAGCAGTAAAACCAAGATCTTGATGTAAGCGTTTAATTTCAAACTGCATTTGTTCTCGAAGATTTTTATCGAGCGCGCCAAGAGGCTCGTCCATTAATACAATGCTCGGTTCAAAAATTAAGGAGCGTGCTAGGGCCACTCGTTGTTTTTGGCCACCTGAAAGCTGACCTGGATAACGTTTAGCAAAATTAGATAGCTCAACTAAGGCTAAGGAGTCTTTAACTCGTCGCTCTACTTCACTGGCAGGTAACTTTCTAACTTTTAGTGGGTAGGCGAGATTTTCTGCAATAGTCATATGAGGAAACAAGGCGTAATGTTGAAAAACCATGCCGATATTACGATGATAAGGCGCAATGTTAGTGACGGGTTCGCCGTTGATAAGAATGTTGCCGCTGGTGACATCTTCAAAGCCTGCTAGCATCATTAAGCAGGTGGTTTTTCCTGAACCTGAGGGACCAAGTAAGGTGACAAATTCTCCTTTTTTTGTATCGAGATTGAAATTTTTTACAACCAAGTTTTTTTGATCATAGCTTTTTTTAACATTCACGAATTGGACATAGTGATCATCGTCATTTGCCTGATTCGCTGCGGCTGTGCTACTTGTCATCAATTTGAAACCTCTACTATTATTCTGTTAGTGAACTGAGAATATTGCCGGGTTTTTCACTGGAACCTTAAGATATTAAGCTTCAGGTTACATACTATTAGTATTGTTCGAACGTTATAATGTTGTCTTTTTAACCAAGCCAAAGAAAATTGCACTATTGACCATAGTGCAGAGTGTTAACACTTCTATAGATCCAACGCTAACTCAATGTTCGATCCAGATGGGGTTACTTATCACCGTGGCCTTGATGGATTAAAATCAGCCAAATAATTAATAGTCACGGCCTATTTCGTATTTTTAATGCTTTGAATTAAAATAATTTTCTAGTTGGCCACACAGCTTCGTACTTTATTATCTTGTGGTTGAACAGCCCCAGATTGCTGGTCTTTAGGGTTAATTACTCGCACGGTGGCGACTTTATTTTGAGTGAAAAAGTCAATTGCGTCTTTGCCCTGAACCTTGTTATTGCCAACTAAAGATCCCTTGATCCCGCCAAAAGGTAAATAAGGGTGAGGCGCACAAATACCCACATTAACGCCAACCATGCCAACGTCTGCTTGGTTGATAAAATGCTCGGTGTAATAGCTATTTTGAGTAAAGATACAAGCCCCGTTACCCATGTCGTGTTGCTTAATCATTTTTAACGCGCCATCAATACAGCCAACTTTGATCACACTTAACACTGGACCGAAGATTTCTTGTTTGGCAATTGTCATGCACGGGGTTACGTCGGTAAAAATAGTCGGACCAATAAAGTAACCATCATTGTTTAACTTAGCAACAACTGGATTACGGCCATCGAGCAACAAGGTTGCGCCCTCGCTGATGCCTGTTTCAATTGCACGGTGAATTCTGTTTTTGGCGGTTGCTGAAATGACCGGGCCCATAAATACCTCGGGGTCCATTGCATCACCTAGGGTTATTTTTTGTGAAGCGGCGAGCAAACGTTCGATAAATTCATCGTAAATCTCAGCCACAACCGCAATGTTAGACACCGCTAGGCAGCGTTGACCTGCAGCGCCATAACCAGACATTAAAATATTATCAATCAACAAATCAAGCGGGGCGTCTTCCATCGCAACCAAGAAGTTTTTGGCGCCACCGAGCAGCATGGTTTTCTTGCCACTGCGGCCACAACCTTGCGCTATCGCTTTGGCGGTTGGGGTTGAACCAACCAAACAGACACCTGCGACATTGTCATCGTCATACCAAGCTTCAACGACAGAGCGATCGCCATGCACGACATTAACCACGCCTTTGGGCAGACCAATATCGACTAGTAGCTGCATCATTTTTTGCATAAATAACGGAGATTCAGTCGATGGCTTATAAACAAAGGTATTGCCAGCGCCGATAGCAAAGGGAATAAACCAGCCGAATACTAAGGCGGGGAAATTAAAGGGTGCTACGCCGCAGAAAACGCCGAGCGGCGCTTTAATCAGGCGACCATTAATATTGTTGGCAATGCCTTGCACAGTTTCACCTTGTAACATGGTCGGAATAGCACAAGCCATTTGCAGAATTTCGATCACCCGGCTCACTTCACCGCGCGCTTCCGATATGTGCTTGGCTTGATCCAAAGCAATGGCAATAGCAAGTGCTTCTAAATTGTCTTCCATCGCCCGTAACATTTTAAAGATATAATCCATCCGTTTTGGCAGAGGCAAGTCGCGCCAAGCTGGGAAGGCGTCGGCTGCTGCCTGAACGGCCTGACTCGAGGTAGCAGCGCTTGACAGTGGAACGTCACCAATGACTGCGCCCGTTGATGGGTTATATAAGGACTCTTTGGCGCTATTAGGTTGTTCTACCCATTGGCCGTTGATATGATTTTTTATGGTAATAAAATTGGCATTCATTATTGCAGCTCCGGTTCTTCTACGTGATGTAGTTATACCTAGAACATCGCTGGAAGTGGACGTTCTCTCGGATCTGAATATAGGGTAAGGAGAAAGGGCTTTATAGTACCAACTCAGTGCCTTTTTTTAGATCCAATAGTCTAACTTATCGCCCAGTTCCGAGTCGCGCAGACATAATAAAACGCATTGTTTAGCGTTGTGATAAGTTAAGTTATCTGCTTGATTAATTCGCTTAACAACTTGATTCCCGGCCTAATTTTTTCAGTTTGGATCGCTGAGTAACCGAGCCTGAAATAGTTCTTTTTGACATTGTGGTGGAAATAAGAATTGCTCGGCTCAAGCACTATGCCATGTTGTAACGCGAGGCTTTTTAACTGATTGGCATCAAGCTCAGCTGGCCCCTGGACCCAAAATGCCGAGCCACCAAAGACCGGAGCGGTGGCCGAACCCGGTAAATAATCTTGCAAGGCTTGGTCTAATGTATGCCAGCGCTCTTCATAGACCTGAACTAAATTACGGATTAAAGAATCGTGATGACCACGGGCCAAAAAGAGACCGATGGCGCGTTGATTGTTCATTGGTGGATGACGTAATATCATTCGTCTAAATTCGCGTAGCTCGTTAATTAGTTCCTTTGATGCGACCATGTAACCTAGCCTTAACCCCGGCGCTAAGGTTTTTGAAAAACTACCGAGGTAAATAACGCGATCGTTATCATCGAGGCTTTTAAGCGCAGGAGTCGGATGGGATGCAAAGGTCGTTTCGCACTCATAATCGTCTTCAATAATAAGAAAGTTTTTGCGCGATGCTTGTTCTAATAAAGCGAGTCGACGTGGCAAGGGCAGGGTGACAGTCGTCGGAAATTGATGGCTAGGCGTGGTGAACACAACATCGCAATTGTCGAGCTGTTCGTTGATAATTAACCCATCATGATCAATAGCTAATGGTTTTATTTTGGCACCAGTAAGGCTGGCGATACTGGTTAAATCTGGATAACCAGGATCTTCTAAGCCAAAGGTTGACTTTTTATCCAGCAGCAAGCGCAGCGTCATATATAGCGCGTGTTGAGATCCCACTGTAATAAGAATTTGTTCAGGATCGACCCAGATACCGCGTCGCGGTAAAACTCGGGTATGAATTTGCTCGATTAGCAAGGGATCATCCTGATCAAAACGGTCACCTGACCAGTCCCTAATCGATTGCACCGACATCGACTCACGGCTGCACTCGCGCCAATGATTGGTTGGAAACATTTTAGGATCGAGTTGGCCGTAAATAAATGGATAAGGGTAATCTTGCCAGCGTGATATTTTATTATGGGTCGGTGGGGTGCTGCGTAATTTTATGCAGCGCTCCCAATTAGGCGACGTACCTTTAACCGCTGGGATCTGAACCGAGTCACGAACGCAGCTCTTGAGAATTTTTTCATCAACATAAAAGCCGGCGCGCGCCTTTGACACAATATAACCGTCATCAATTAAATGTTCATAAGCCAAAATAACGGTATTGCGAGAAACCAATAACATTTCAGCTAACTTGCGGGTTGAAGGCAAGGCAATGTTACGCGGAATATGACCACCGACAATGGCTTTACTTATCTGCTCACGGATTTGTTGCTGCAAGCTTGCATCGCTATCCGGCGACAGCTGAAATAGATGATTTAGCATGTATTACCTTTATCAAAACTCGGGTGCTGATCATCTAAATACGGCTACAAATTGATAAAATACGACAGTGAGACGTTATTATATTGAGACGGAAAGATCATGAAACAGCGGCTGCTACAATAAAATAGTCGCTCTACCATATAGTTAATTTACCGTCAGTGTCTATCTAATTTTTGAGCAGATTGCTTAGTCTGCCAGCATTTTTGTTAATGCTGGCTTGGCATCCTAAAACCAACCTTTAAGCTAACCTGATAATGGCCAACCTTGCCCTCGACAATATGGCCGCGAGTTTCGGTTACCTCAAACCAGTCTAATTGTTGGTTGGGCTGGTTACAGTGACTTATGGCATTCTCAATCGCCTCTTCAATGCTGGTGGTGGACGAACCTACCACTTCGATTTTTTGATAACAATGGCTTGTGGACATGACGATTCCTCTTTGTGAAATTACGTGAGTTATACCAATTGCAATAAAGGCTGTAATATCAATATAGCGGAGGATTGAGGGTGCTGCTTAAAAGTCGTCATTGTTGCAGGATATTTAACTTAGCCAGCGGGGATAAATAACTGCTCGATGCCGTAGAGAGCCTACGACACCGGTAGTTATACTTGTTAGCGTATAATCTTAGTTTTTCTTCATGTCTCGGTCGTAGTTTAAGCGCTTGGCCGCATCGAGAGTCAACATTTTCATAAAGGCTTTTACTTCGCCGTCGCTGCCGACAGGTGCACTGGCGCCGCCGCTACTGCCACCAAACACAGTTGTTGGTACTTTTCGTTGAGCAAAGGCTGAGCCCATAATGATTGAATTTGAATTTCAGCATCTAACTTCTGAGCCAAGGTGTTATCAGCGAGTAAAATAACTTCTTTTTTATAGCCGCTAGGAAAAGATTTAAAGCCTTAACGTAACAATAAATTGGTGTCGGAACACACGCAGTGGCTGTTGGTCATTAACTAAATGACGAGCACTTTAGTTAAAAGCACTTTAATGAAGAGCACTCTAATTAATAGCACTGGAATTAACAGCACTGGAATAATGACGGTATGGCAGGTTCGTGGACGCTAGCAAATAGAATAACTAGCGGCCACAGGATAGTTCCTAAGCTAAAAGCTTAATATTTAAACTTAATCACTAAATGCTGTAGTTCATCGATCATATTATTGAGCTCGTCGCTCGACTTTGACGTGTGCTCAGCTGCCGTGCTGACATCATTGGTTAATTCGCTGATCCGGGCAATGCTTTGATCGATACTGTTGGCCGCAATCGATTGTTCTTGAGTCGAGTGGGCTATTTGCTGATTGGTGTCGTTGATCGCGCTAACCGACAGTAATATTCCACTGATTGACTCGGTGGTTTGGGCTGCATCTTCAAGAGTTTGACTGGCGTTAACACTATTTAACGCCATTTGAGATACTGCACTGGCTGCTCCAGCTTGCAATTTCTCAATCATCTTTTGAATTTCATCAGTCGACTCACTCGTTTTGCCGGCTAATGATCGTACTTCGTCGGCTACCACGGCAAAACCACGACCTTGTTCACCGGCTCTGGCGGCTTCAATGGCGGCATTAAGCGCTAATAAATTGGTTTGATTAGCGATACCGCGTATTACGTCAAGCACCGAGCCTATAGCGTCGGTTTCTTTGGCTAAGTTATTAACTGCGGCCGAGCTCTCGTTGATTTGGTCTGACAACGATTCAATTGCACCCATCGTATTAGCGACAAGTTGCTGGCCATTGCGACAGGCTTGTTGTGCCTGTTTTGCTTGTTTAACTGCGTCATCGGTACTGACATTAACTTCTTGAACCGTGCTGGCAAGTTGGCCGGTAGCAGTGGCGACTAAATCAGTTTCTTGGCGCAAATTTTGCGCGCTATTATTGGTTGTTTCACTAACTTTGGCACTGGTTTGTGAAGAATCACTTAGTTGATCGGCACAGCGCGCCAATTGCACAATAATATGATGAAACTTTTCTAACATTGCGTTAAATGCAGTGCCTATATCACCCACTTCATTATTACCTTGATAGCTTATGCGACGACTTAAGTCTGAGTTTCGATCAATATCTGTAATTACCGAAGTGAGCTGCCGGATGGGTGTGATAATAGAACGCGCCATTAACACACCAAAAATCAAACTAATAATGGACGATATGGCCATAACGATCCAAATTTGTGACGTTAGGTTATGACCTGACTGTGCCACTTGCTCGCTACCTACTAATACCTGATTCGCAGCTTGGCGTACTTGGTCACCCGCAATTTTGACGCCTTGGTTAGCTTCTTTAACAGCATTGCCGGTTTGCTCTAAAATTGCATCAAACATTGCATTCATTGCCATGCTATGAGTTTGAGCTTCACTAACTTTTGAGCTAATTCGATGCTTAGAGGCATTGCTTTTAGTGCGTTCTACGGCTTGAGCAATGGTCGAATTAAAATCTTCTAGATAAATAACGACAACCTCAGCAGCCTCTGCGAGACCTTGATCAAGAGATGATATTTGTTGTAATTTAATTCTCAGTGACTTTTCCGCTTTGTTTATTTCTGCCTGAGAGCGGTCGCTGGTCGTTAATACCCAATCAAAACTCCAATACAGGTAAGTCGAATAAAATGCATAGGCTTCAAGTGTTGTTGTTTGCAAGTTTATTAATTGCTCTTGATCGCTAACCAAGCTACTTTGCTGATTAACAGCGTCGGTTTGGCTTTGCAGGTGGGTCGTGTTTCCTTCGATTGAGGTAACCATATTCGCGACACTGTTTAAAATAAAACCTAGTGCAATAAGTAAAATAGCAATTGAGCTAAGGCTCATTAATAGGGTGCGATGAAAAATAGTGAAACGAAAATTAAAGGTTGAGGATACAGCCATGGGGTATTACCTTTCGTAGTGCGTTGTACTTGTCATGCAGGGGTCATTACAACCAGACGATATTAAAAGAGCGGCCAAATTAGCCAGCAAAAGTATCATTTTAATAAGAGATTAAACGCTTGTTTTTATTTTGAACGCAATAACCTAACATCTAATACTCATGGTCGCAACAAATCGTTAACTGGGTTTGTTGGTGTAATTGTTTTGTTTTACGAAAAAGTCTTTTATTATTAACGTTTAATTACTACTTAGGCGCGGATTTAAATTAATTTTAATTGAACTGACCTGAAGTAGAGATAAATTTGTTAACGAAATTAAGGAGCCACCAATACGATGCTTGACGATCCAATATTATTGCTAATCGCGTTTGTTGCGGTGATGTTTGGACCAACGCTGCAAAGTTTAGCTGGCTTTGGCATCTCAGTTATAGCAGCCCCTGTGTTGGTCTTGATTGATCTAGACTTCTTAGCTGCGCCTGTCTTAATCTTTGGTTTCTCTCTTTCATTACTAAATACCCTACGGTATCGAAAGCGGCTCCAGATTAATAATACAAAATTAGCGTTAGCGGGACGTCTAGCAGGCTCCGTGGTTGGCATTATGTTATTAGGAATATTATCACCATCAACCTTTGTCGTGATATTTTCGTTGCTCATTATGGTATCTGTTGCGCTGACTTATCATCGCTTTGCGGTAACTAACTCTACGCTAAACTTAATTATTGCGGGTTTTTTTTCTGGCGTGATGGGCACCACGACGGGTGTCGGCGGACCACCGATTGCGCTGGTTTACCAAAACTGTACGTTACACCGTGCTCGCGCTGAGCTGGGCTTATTCTTTCTTATTAGCACGATGATATCTCTGGCACTGCTGGCGATAACAGGCAATATTAGTGCGAAACAAATGGATTTGACTTGGCCATTATTACCGGCAGTTATTGCTGGTTTTTATCTCTCGACCCTGATTGAGCACTTATTTAAACCGCATTATTTAAAGCCTGTCATTGCAATCTTTTCACTGCTTTCTAGTGTGATGATTTTAGTAAAGGTTGTCGTTTTTTAATCGGCATAACAATACTCAATTTTAGTCATCAATGCACAAGGTCTCACAGGGTCATTTTTAGATTAAGTGACTTTGATAAGATTATGCCGCTGCAGTATAAGCGACACCTTACACAACATCTATTAACGTGCTAACCCTGCAACAAACATGGCGACACTGTGTTGAACAAGTGGCATAAAGTACTCAGCGTACCTTATGTTAGCGAGAAATGAGTTGCCGAAAATACGGCATATTATGCTCAAACGTCCCCCTTTGGATCATTAGATAATATCGCAGCCTATTGCAATAGGCTCACTTGAAAATCAATTACGGTGAGATATTAAAACAATAATAAGTAAGCTGTTTAGCTCTAGGATGTCGTTATTGACGGTGCAGGAGTCGTATAAGCTACGTTCTATTTTAAGTGATTTATTTATCTTGTATTTGTCGGTAATACTAGGCAATTTAATAGCTCATTGGCTAGTCGTGCTACCGTTAAATCAGTTATAAAAATAAACAGGAGGTTACACCTTGCGAATTGCTGCTACTTTTGGTCTTAATCAGATCGTTAGCCATGGCTTTGGGGTGTTTTTATTTGCTGCTTTGGTGCCACTGATGCGTGAAGATATCGCGCTTACGCATTGGCATTTGGCGACGATTGGTGCAATCTCTCAACTAGCATACTTAGCGGGAGCCTTATTACTGGGGGTGATAGGGCACCGCTTGAGCAGTGCAACGTTAGCACTTGGTACGGGCACCATCTCGACAGGGCTGTTATTTACAATGTCACAAGTGCAAGACCCATTAATCATTACTATCGTACTAGCAACTCTTGCTGCTAGTGCTGCGATTAGTTGGGGCACTATTGTCGAGATTATTAGCCGCTGTGCCAAACCAGAACAATGTTCTACCCAGCTCTCTTGTGCCGGCAGTGGCACAGCTTGGGGTTATGGAATTAATGGCTTGCTTATTCTTGTCGTTGTACCAAGTTTGGGCTGGCAGGCAAGTTGGCAAGCGGCAGCTGCGTTTGGGGTGTTTGTTGTCGTGATGACATGGCGACTATTAGCGAGAATTAGCAGTGACGAAGCCCGTCAAACTGCTGGGCCAGCGACCAATTCATCCGCAGACACCAATATTCCTGCCGCCAACACAATTGCTGCTAAAAAATTATTTTCGGTCATTATTAATGAACGTACGGCGCTGTTTTCCTGCATCATTTGTTTCTTGGTAGGTATTTCTGCTATGCCATTTGCTACTTGGTTTAATACCTATTTAGATGAGCTAGGCTTGCCCGCCGCGCTAGGAGGATATACGTGGAGTATTGTTGGCCTTAGCGGCATGGTGGCTGGTTTTGCGGCAGGATTTATTGCAGATCGCATGGGGCACGCTATTGCGCTGTTGGTGATATTTAGTGGTTTTGGCATGTGTCTGGCTTGTTTTATTTATCAGCCATCGCGTTATGCCTTAATAGCAGGGTTTGGTTATGGGTTAATGTACTTTCCTGTATGGGGGATCTTGGCGGGATGGATTAGACAGCGGTTTTCATCAACAGCCACCATGCAGATTAGCAGTATTTGCATGGTGACATCGGGTTTAGGTGGCGCACTAGGTAATCTGCTGGCAGGTTATATTCGCGAGGTAAGCGGCTCGTTAGATCTTGTCTATCTGGCTATTACAATGGCTGTTATATTGCTGGTGCTGTTAATGATATTTATTATTTGCTTAGATCTTAAAAAGAACCAAGCAGTTACAATAAGTTGATTGTCTTTAGATTAATAATCATGGGTTTACTAAGTTGTGGCAGTTATGGTGCTGTGTGCAGGATTGCCCAGCCATTCTAATCACTCGACTTTGTTAACAACGGTACTTTTAAAAAAAAATAAACTAAAGGTGCCGACATCAGGGTGTTGTTAATAAGGGTGTTGTTAGTAAGAGGGCATTTAAAAAATGACAAGCAGATCCACGCGCTAAAAATGGGATTGGTGCAATGAATTATCAATTTAAATCATCGAGCCTAAGTACGAAAAAGTACCCAAAATTAAGCGATCAATACATGCTGACGAAGATATTTTAGAAGGCATATTGTTTTAAACAAGAGCATTACGCGTGACGTGAGTAGTGCTCTTGTTCTTTATTTAGCAACGGCTGACTATTAGTACAGCGCTAGCGCACGGTACTTTTTTTATCAGCCATTATTCGTCCTGTTTGTTAAATAGCTGCTGGGCAGGCGCAATATTTTTAATGAAAACAACATGCCTGTCGCAACAAAACCAAGCCCTAAATACTCGACCAAGGAAATTGGCTCTTTAAGGATTAGCGCGCCAAATAAAATAGAAAAAGGAGGAACCAAAGCGGTGAAAACAGCGCTGGTACTAGGTCCTAATAAGCTAATCGCTTTAGAATAAAAATAGAGCGCTAAAATCGCGACTACCACGCCTTGAAAAACCCCCTGAAAAATTAGCGTATTTAAAGGTTGTTGTGACAATTGGCTGTTCATGCCAAACCAATAAATAGGTAAATAAATGAACATAGAAACGACCGATACTAATGCCGTAGCCGTCCACGGATTAATCTGCCAGCGGCGACATAACAAGGTGTAACTGGCCCACAGCATGCCACAGCCTAAAAACATCAGATCGCCCAGTAAAGTGCCACTAGAAATATCACTGATTCCACTGCCGCCAACGACAAAAATACCGGCTAAAATGAGCGTTACTCCAATTATCCGTGCAGTGCTAATCGACTCGCGTAACCACAATACACTGCCTAAAGTAGTGAATGCTAACATTGAGGTTGGCGCAATAATGCCAAAGTGAGCGTTGGGCGCTAAAGTAAGGCCGGTGGTAGCCAGTAACACATAAGGCGCGCCAGCGCCGATTGCTAGCAGCAGGCCCTTGCTGGCAATTTGCTTTAACTTGATCCCTTGGTACAACAGCACTGGCAATAACAAACAACCAGCCACGCCAAAGCGTAATGCTGCAATATCAGTGGCTAACAAGTTATTGTTGGTGGCCATTTTTGATAAAACTGGCCACGCACCCCAAATAATTGCGGCTAGCAGGCCAAATCCAGCCCCCATCATTTTGTCATTATTGGTTATGCTCATCGCTATTGAACCTCGCATTTATAATATTTCTAATAGATTATCTTAATTGTTTTATTGCACTGTTACGCTGCGAATGTCATCTTGTTAAGTCGTTAAGCTGCATATTAGTCGAATTTGAGAGGAAAATAACCCGATGGATGATTTTGACCTGCATATTTTAGAGTCACTACAGCAAAACGCTAAGCTGTCGACTCAGGCGCTTGGTGACCAAATAGGTTTGTCAGCGACAGCATGTCAGCGTCGGATCAAGAAATTACGTGACAGTGGGGTGATTAAAAAGGAAGTTGCGGTGCTCGATGCTACGTTAGTTGGCAGTTATGTTACCGTGATTGTCTCTGTCATAATGAAGCAAGGAGGCGCAGCGATTATCGATAATTTTCGTACTAGCATGCTTGAGCATGACGAAGTTCAGCAATGTTATTATGTGACAGGTGATGCTGATTTTATTTTAATTATTGCGGCGGCCAATATGCTGCAGTATGAAAAAATAACTCGAAAGTTATTCTTTAATAATACCAACATCCAAAGATTCAGTTCGTCGGTCGCGATGGAGAATGTCAAGGTGGGGCTCGACATTCCAATGCATCTCCCCTAATGGCGTGATGCTCCTCTACAGCATCATAACAGCCAAACAGTTTAGCTTGGAGCAAGCATGTCAAACGGGGGGCGTAGCCCTTCATACTACCCAAGCAAGTGTTAACTAAAATATTGCTTGCGCGTTGATAATCGAATGACCTTAGTGACTATTTGGGTTGTTAAGTTAATTGTTAATCGTGAGTTTACCGCTATTTGAATCATAAAAGTAAACTCAGGCAGGTCGACATAGGTGTAAGTGCAACTATTACAGCCTCATATACTGATTTGAAATCGGCTGTGTGATCACTAGCTACTAAAGCATCTTGTGAATCGAGCACTGCGCGCCACACATCATCACAGTCTCTACTGCTGTCCAGGTTTCGGCTATAACCACGGGCAGCCGATATTATTAACGCAAATATCTCCCCCTGCTACCTGGTCCAAATAGTGATGAAATTTTGAATCTCTAGTCCGTTCCCTCTAATGAGCCAAGTAAAGTGTACTCGCTCTACACCCGCTCTAAAGGCTGCAGCAATAGCGGTAAAAGCCGCTTTTTGGGCTTCTTTACCTAGGTCAATAAATTTAGGGGCTGCTGTGATGGCGATAATGACTAAAATCACAATGACTAAAATCAGTTCTATGAGGGTAAAACCTTTGTTTTTAGTTATATTCGACCTCCGGTGAGGGTAAGCAAACTTAGTTGACCACTACACAATAGTGCCAGTATAGCTCCGGAGGTAAATTGAGGCGGAAGAAAGCTAGCGCAGCGGCCAGAAAATCATAATAACGACAGTAAGTATTTGGGATGAAAATATAAGGTTATATGATTATATTTTTTATTAACAGTTAAACCATTGTTAAATTAATAGTTAGGTTCTTGGTGTTAGATGTTTTATATCAAACGTAAATTGTTAAGCTATTGTTGTTTCTGATAACAGAGTGATGACCCGCTTTTACTTTTATTTTATTGAGCTGTCGATAAGTGATTTTGATGTGAAATAGCCTTATAACTAGGCTATAAAATTAATGGAAATATTGCGTCGCTCCTGTTACTAAGTAATACTAAAGCATTAGAAAAGTGGATTTTTCTAATGCTTTAGGCTATGTCGTTGAATTATGGAGAAAAGTATTCGAAACGGCCAGGTAGATGCTGTTTTTGGAATGATTATTAGGGAACGTTTTTACTTGCAGGTAGCTTAACATTGTCTTAAATAAGACTTGTTATATTAAATTTCAAGATGCGACAGAGCCATTAGATATTTTAATATACAATTAACAAAGAAGTTTAAATCATGAAAATAAGAACCAAATTACTGACTATTTTTTCCCTGGCTATCGTGATGATTAGCCTTGCTGTTTTTTCTGAAAAAATGGCTTCAGACAAAAATAAACAACAGTTCGAAGCCAGTACAAATCGTTATTTGTCCTTTGCCCTTGCCGATGAATTTCGACATACTTCAATGGACCTTACCCGACTTGCTCGAGCATTTGTTGCTACCGGCGAACAACAACATTGGGACGAATACTGGAATATTGTCAAATGGCGTAGCGGTGAACAAATTCGACCTAGCACAGTCAACGCGGCGCTTTATCCTAGTCAGTTGAAAAAACAAAGTGACATTATGCGTGAGCTCAACTTTTCAGCTAAAGAATTTGCGCTGCTCAAGCACGCAAATGAACAGTCGAACGCGTTAATTAAAACTGAAGACCAAGCGATGAAAACCATCCGTGATGGTCGCATTGTTACCGGGCCCTTTACTCCTGCCCTTGGTGAAAGCGTAAAAGCCTTTGCCTTAAGAATTGTATTCGATCAAAACTATCACCAGGAAGTAGCCAAGATCATGGCTCCTGTAGAACGTTTTTTTGCAGAAATAGATAGTCGTACCTCAGCTGAGTTACACAGTGCCAATCAAGCCGCTAGCTTTTGGATGAATCTGGCTTTTTCTTTACAAGTTATTGTCGGCCTAATTGTTGGCTTGGTTATCATATACTCGGTTAAAAGCGTGTTTAACCCGCTGGATAAAGTCGTTAGTGCGATGCAAGAGATTGGTAATGGCGATGGCAATATTAGCAGCCGCCTTGAAGAGCGTGGTAATGACGAACTTACTGCGTTGGCTAAAGGGTTTAATCGTTTTGCCGACAATATTCAAAATCTAGTAGGTCAGGTTCGGGGCTCGGTTGATGATATATCAGTAGCGTCGACCCAATTAAGCACCACGGCAGAAGAAACCGAGCAAGCGGTATTTCAACAAAAACGTGCTATAGACCAAGTATCTGCAGCGACAACTGAAATGGTAGCAACGGTGCAAGACGTCGCCGAAAATGCCGGTGACGCAGCTACCGCAGCAAGCGATTCAGACAAAGAGGCTACTCAAGGGCAGGTTATTGTTACGCAGGCAATTAGCAGTATTAATCAGCTGACTTCAGAAATTGAGCACGCGTCGAATGCTATTTTGCAAGTTGAGAAAGACAGTAATACTATTGCGACCGTGCTTGATGTTATACGTGGCATTGCCGACCAAACTAACTTACTTGCATTGAATGCCGCGATTGAAGCTGCCAGAGCAGGTGAGCAAGGTCGCGGATTTGCCGTCGTTGCAGATGAAGTACGTACCTTAGCACAACGTACTCAGGACTCGACTCAGGAAATTCAGAGTATGATCGAGCGCTTACAAGCCAGTGCGAATACTGCGGTTACAACTATGGGCGCTAGCCGTAGCCAGGCTCAAGCTTGTGTTGAACACACGAGTAAAGCCGGTGACTCTTTAGGTCGGATAACTGAATCGGTAGCCGCTATTACCGAAAAGAATACCCAGATTGCCACGGCAAGTGAGCAGCAAAGTGTTGTTATTGGCGAGATCAGCCGCAATATCCATGACATTCTAGACATGGTTGAGCAGACGTCTAGAGGATCGCAGCAAACAGCGGTTAGCAGTGATGACTTGACTCGTTTATCTGAGCAGTTGCAAGGTCTTGTTGGTCAGTTCAGAACCCACTAAGAGCAATCTAGGCGCTAGTCTCCGCTCTTAGTAGGATTAGCGCCAGTTTTGTAACATAGCCACTCCAAATCAACGGCCCAAAGGCTGTTGAACCGATGGAGTCATAGAAACAAAAAACAGCAGCAATAGTTGAACTATTGCTGCTGTTTTTTTTGTTCTCGTTCATGATAGTGTTGGCATGCATGACTACACTAGGTTTTAAGTATTTAAAGCCTAAGCCATTCACTAAAACGTCATCTAACAAAAGCGACTAAATTACGTTTAGGTTATTAGCTATATGCCGAATAAGAGCTTTTCTAATGAACTTGCACTCGAGAATTTTTAGTATCGTTATCTGTTTATAAAGCCACTCGTGCGGCAACGGCTAGCAGTCCAATGCCGGTGACTTTGTCAACGATATGAGCATTGGCTTTTAATTTCACCAACAAATTCGATTGTGATAAAACGATAACAATAAGGCAATACCATAAGGTGTCAGTGCTAACAACGGTAGCGACCATGATGGCACTGTGTTGCCAACCTGCCTGTTCGTCAACAAACTGACCGAACAGGGCCAAGAAAAATATCGTTAGTTTGGGGTTAAAAAAAGCGATAAAAAAGCCGTGTAAAAAACTTTGTTTGAGCGTTACTGTTGGTCCTTGTTCGTCCAATTTGGTTACTGCCGCTTTAGAGGTTAGTGATTTATAAGCTAGCCACAGCAACATAATCACACCGGCATATTTTATTAAGTTAAAAAGCCAGGGCGTTTCTTTAATGATAATTGCCAAGCCGATAACCGTTAAAGTAGCATACAGCGCAATACCTAACCCGTGCGCCAAACTTGCCACCACACCATTCATTCGCCCACCTGAAACAGTATGTTTCAATACGACAGCTAGGCTTGGCCCTGGAGTCATCGCTCCCATCATACAAATGAAGGCCAAGGAAGCCCATGCCGTAAATTCCATATTTTTATCCTTTAAATAATCAAGCTTAAGAAACAGTGATTATGTTAAGGGAAAATCGTTATGATTAAAAATTGCCATTTTTACTTATTAGTATGAATTAATTTCATGCCTTGCTTGATGCTTTGCTGCAGATGTTGCTTGAGTAATGGATAACACAACTCTCTAAACCATTTATGTTCAGGATCTTGATGATGCTTTGCATGCCACAGTAAATAATAGTGATGCGGTTTTATATCCAGAGGTAACTGTCTTATTTGTAAATCGTAATTTTGTGCAAAATCGACAGCGATGTGTAATGGCGTTGTCAGCATGGTATTTGTTGTTAATAACAACTCGATTGCCGATTGAAAAAAAGGCACCGTGGCGAAGATGTTTCTCTGTCGGCCAACTTTTGATAAAGCGTAATCCACCGAGCTATCTTTATCCCCGCCACCGCTGATTAAAATGTGTCGGGCATTGATATAGTCATCAAGAGACATGCCACTATCGGATTGGGCATGGGAGGTCCTAAAGACAACAACCAACTGGTCTTCTGCCATCATTTTTCCGTGCAAGTTTTCGGGCACTGTTTTGGTGATGGTTGACACGAGATCCAATGAACATTCCGCTAATTGGGATAACTTATCTTTGTTCCATAACTCATATTCAATGCTGGCACTGGGCGCGTCGAGTTCCATTTTACCAAGAATTGATGGGAAAATGGCTTGAGCAACATAGTCGCTGGACGCAAATGTAAATTTTCTATTGCACAGGCTTGGATCCATAGAATGTGGTAAATATAAATTGTCTAGTTGTTGTATCAACAAGGGAAGTTGTGATTTTAGGGCTTCGCCCTTTTGTGTCAGTACGAAGCTATTTGCCTCTCTGATGACAATTTTGTCATGAAATGCCTCGCGAATTTGATTCAACGTTTTACTCATTGCCGATTGCGTAACGTTTAATTGTTTTGCAGATTCAGTAAGATTTCGAGTTTGTAATATTGAAACTAACGCCGGTAATAACTTGTAATTATTCAAAACAAAATTGCCATACTAGGTGATAAGGCAGTCATGATAACTTAAAGGGGATAGGGGCTACAAAATTAGAATTTAGATATTTATAGTGTATTAGTCGGTAGGTCGGTCGCTTGATTGGTTTATTTTATTATTCGTTACTCTCATCGATACAGGCTTTTATGCCGTGTTGCTTGCCATTATTATAGCCTTTGAAATAGTCTTCATTGTTCAAGTCAATGGCAACAGTCGTTGCTCTTATATTGCATTGAGCATTATAGCCAACGGCATGCCCATCGCTAAAACCAACATCATATCGTTCTTGAGCATTTGGGCTAAGCACTTTAAAGATTATAAATATGATCACAGCCAAAGCGATTACATGTTTCAAAAGTTATCTCCTTTAAGTTGATCATTATAGCAACGTGAATAATTTACCGACCTATTTTGCGATGGGGAATAAATGAGGGAGGCAAGAAATGATTAGTGGAATTGAGTTTTTATTAAACGCCAGCCAATAAAAAAGGGCCTATCACGTGAGTGATAAGCCCTTTTTAAGGTTTGCGGTAACAAACCCGAATGTGGTGGAGGCGGCGGGATTTGAACCCGCGTCCGAAAAACCTACATCCTCGGTCCTACATGTTTAGTCATGTCTTTTAGTTAACCGCGACCACTCCGACAGACAGGATTGATATTGGCGAGTCAGATTGGTTTTAACGCTTCAACTCCTGACAAAGTTTCCACGCGATCAAATGTAGGGTGACTTTCCGAATCTCTGCGCATAAGAAACACCTGAGTGGAAAGCTAGCTAGCCTAAGCTGCTAGAGAGTACTGTTCGTCGTTTGCGAATAGTTTAAGTGCGGCTTTTTACGAGGCCAACCGCCCCTCGACATGCACCTTGGGTTTCAAGAATCTCGTCGAATCCAGAATCGCCCCCAAGCGATAATTCAATTCTACGCGTTGCGGCGCGTGATCGCAACTAGCGAATTGTTGTTTGTTCTTTTAATCAGCAAATAAGTTCGCTGATTAGGCATTACGTAAGTTGTTTTAACGTAATGAATCTTTCATCACGCGAGACTTTTCACGATCCCAGTCTTTGGCTTTGTCGGCATCACGTTTGTCGTGATCTTTCTTACCTTTACCAACGCCAATTTCTACTTTAGCCCAAGGACCTTTCCAGTAAAGAGACAAGGCAATAATCGCAAAACCTTGACGTTCTACAAAGCCTGTTAGCTTGTCAATTTCACGACGATTTAATAATAAGCGACGTGGGCGCTCTGGCTCACAAATTACGTGAGTACTGGCGGTATTAAGCGGGGTAATGTAACAACCTAGCAATAAGGCTTGGTTATTTTGAATGATTACATAAGCGTCGGTAAGGTTAACCTTGCCAACTCGCATTGATTTTACTTCCCAGCCTTGCAGCTCAAGTCCTGCTTCGGTTTTTTCTGAGATGATGTATTCGTGGTGGGCTTTTTTATTTTTAGCAATGTTACCGCCACCTGCTTTTTTGCCTTTATGGTTGGCCATATAATATTTTAAACTCGTCAGTGATTCAGGGCTGCTTGCTTTATTACGCGGCAAATTAATTGGTTGGCGCGTTAAGCCCGACAGAAATTGGCTTAAGTTTAACAGTTAATTAAAGCCGATCAATAGTCAATGCAATGCCTTTGTTAAAACTTAAGCCAGATAAGAATAATTCTAATGAAAAAAATTTAATAACTTATGAACTGCACCGTCTATCGACTTAAGATAGCAGCTTATATTGATTACACGCTGTGTTATCATGGCAAAAATTTTTTTAGGAATGATGATGGCGCAGGTTAACCGCAGTGCTTTAGTGATGTTTAGTGCGGCTCAAATGTATGATTTAGTCAATGATGTTGCCGCCTATCCAGAATTTTTACCAGGTTGTGTTGGCAGTTGTGTTATTGAGCTAAAAGATAACGTTATGACTGCCAGCGTTGATGTATCAAAAGCTGGGGTAAAAAAAACCTTCACCACCACCAATACCCTTATTCATAATCAGCGCATTGACATGATGTTGCTCGATGGCCCATTTAAAAAGTTGCAGGGCGGGTGGCAGTTTGTTGCATTAGACGAACAAGCTTGTAAAATTGTATTAGCGCTCGATTTCGAGTTTTCAAACAAGCTGGTCGAAATGGCGTTTGGCAAAGTATTTAAAGAAATGGTCAACAATATGGTTAAGGCATTTACCGAGCGAGCAAAAACAGTTTATGGATAATAATACGATTAGTGTGCTGGTGGTTTTTGCACTGCCTGATCATCAAAAAGTTATAGAATTAAAAGTAGAGCCAAACGCAACTATTGCTGAAATTATTGTGCAATCAAATATTAGTCGTTTTTTTTCTGAGTTTGATTTTAGTGCACCCAAGGTTGGCGTGTTTAATCGTTCGGTTAAGCTGACCGATGTTTGTCGCGATGGTGATCGGATTGAAATATATCGGCCATTAGTGGCAGATCCTAAAGCGGCACGGTTAAAGCGCGCACAACGGGCAAAAGATGAAGGTCGGGCCGATAAAGTGACTGGTGGCCGGGTTAATCCGCAGCGCAAGGAAGATGAAGAATAACGAATTTAATTACTGAGGTATGAGACTTATTGCTGCATACCTCAGTAATAGTAGTAATAATATTAGTGGCTAGTGCCACAACATGAATCGTCTTGCTCTGCTTCATCATGATCGACATCATCATGAGAACCACCACAACAACCGCCGCCAGCATGGATATGACCGTGTTCTAATTCGGTTGGCGTTGCGCCGCGCAGTTCAGTAATTTCTACTTCAAAGCTAAGAGTCTTGCCAGCAAATGGGTGGTTGCCGTCAACGGTAACGAATTCGTCGTTCACTGCTAGCACATTGATCTGTTGTGGACCATTTTCAGTATCGGCAGTAAATTGCATCCCAGGCTGAGGATCAAGACCGGCGAAAGACTCAATAGGAACGTCTTGCTTAAGCGATTCGTCGTAAGCACCGTAACCATCTTCAGGTGCCACAGTAACGCTTAGTTGATCGCCAGGTTGCTTGCCTGTTAATTCTGACTCAAGGCCAGTAATTAAGTTGTTATGACCGTGCAGGTAAACCATTGGCACACCATCGTCAAATGAGTTTTCTATTTCTTGCTGGCCGTCGCTCAAGCGGTAATGCAGAGTAACCACTATGTCTTTTTCAATATGCATCATTTTGCCTCAATAATTTTGATGACGTAGTGTACCTTAATTGCCTTAAGTTTAACTACGGTCAGATTGAACTTTTGTGGCTAATATCTTTGTTAATTCGCCTAAATTGTTGGCTAAATCAGTCAAGACTCAATCCATTTATAGCCCCACAGTAGGCGATATAACATGATTACGCTGCTAACTGTTGCTTAAGTAACCAACTGAAAGCTTAGTAAGACTAAAGTTCAATCACTTGTTAGTTGTTTGTAATTGACATCATGGCTAAAAGTGGCCATGCTGTTACCAATTCGTTTTAACGCTATATATTTGGGCTACATGACTAACTCTTGTCTTACTACCATTATTATCACCATTACCACCGGGATTATTACCGGCGGCTAGGGTGTTGCGTTTTAACAAAAACAACTGCAAAACCCGCGCCCTAACCGACGCGGGTTTTTTTATATCACAAATACTGTGAAAAACAGGGGACAGATTGATGCGAGTAATGAAGTTTGGTGGCTCTTCGTTAGCCAATGTTGAGACAATCGAGCGCGTAGCCAACATTTTGGTTGAGCGCTGTGCTCAAGATCAATTGGCAGTAGTATTGTCAGCGCCGGGAAAAACAACCAACAACTTGGTTGAAGCGGTAGATCTTAATTGTAAAGGGCGCGATGCTCACGACGCAATTGTGCTGATCGAACAAAGGTTCCGCGGCATTGTTGACGCCCTAGCTGAGAAATACACCAACTTTGAGTTAAAAACCCTTAATGCGGTCTGGAATAAAGAAAGTGAGTTCTTAAACCGGATGTTACACGGCGTGCGTTTGTTGTCGCAGTGTCCAGACAATATTCGCGCGCAATTATTGGTGATTGGCGAGCGCTTAAGCATTGCGATCATGAGCGAATTATTACGGGTTCGTGGCGTCAATGTTGGCATATTAAACCCGCAAGAGTTTATGGTTGCCGACAGTAACTACCTTGAAGCACAGGTTCAAATTGAAAAATCACGCGGTATCCTTGAAGCGAAAGACTTATCTGGCGCTCGAGTTTGGTTAATGCCTGGTTTTACTGCGGTCAACGACCAACTAGAAATTGTAACCTTAGGCCGTAACGGTTCTGATTATTCTGCGGCTTGCCTAGCGGCTTGTTTACGCGCAGATTGTTGCGAAATTTGGACCGATGTCGACGGTGTTTACAACGCCGATCCACGTTTGGTTAAAGACGCACAGCTGATTGAAAAATTAAGCTACCAAGAAGCGATGGAATTGTCGTACTTTGGCGCTAAGGTATTGCATCCTAAAACGGTCGCACCGATTGCTCAGTATCATATTCCGTGTTTAATCAAAAACACTTTCAACCCTGCTGCACCTGGTTCGTTGGTTAGTTCAGATCGTAGTGATGAAGAAAATCAGGTTAAAGCAATTTCTAATCTTGACGACGTCTCAATGATCAGTGTGTCTGGCCCTGGCATGAAAGGCATGGTTGGTATGGCGAGCCGAATTTTCGAAGTGATTTCACTCGCTGGTGTTTCGGTGAGTTTAATTACACAGTCGTCGTCTGAATACAGCATAAGCTTTTGTGTGCCATCAGAAGATCAATTAGTGGCGCGACGTGCACTAGAAGCTGAGTTCGAATTAGAACTGCGCAGCGACTTGCTTGAACCGTTAGAAATTCGTCATCAGTTGGCCATCGTGTCATTGATTGGCGATCGAATGAAAACAGTGCAGGGCGTGGCGGCGAAGTTTTTCCAAGCGCTATCACAAGCACGGGTTAATGTGGTGGCAATTGCTCAGGGGTCATCAGAGCGTTCAATTTCAACCGTGATTGACCAACACCGATGTGGCCGTGCCATTAAAGCCTGTCACCAACGTTTCTTTAATTCATTGCAATACATTGACTTATTCTTAATCGGCTGTGGCAATGTAGGCCAAGAATTGTTAAAGCAGATAGACAGCCAGCAAGAGTATCTTGCCAAAAATAATACGGCGATCAGAGTGTGCGGTTTGGCTAACTCACGTCATATGGTGTTAAACGCTGAAGGCATCGCGATTAGCGAATGGCAAGAGCAGTTAACGGCCACAGATAGCGGTTACGATGTTAATCGCCTGATCTCTTTCGCAAAAGAAAACCACCTACTCAATCCGCTCGTGGTTGACTGTACTAGTAGCCAGCAAATTGCTGAGCAATATGTGTCGTTGTTAGAAGCGGGTTTTCATGTTGTTACACCAAACAAGAAAGCCAATACTAGTAGTCAGCAATATTATAATGCGCTGCGCAAAGCGGCCTTAGTTAAGCGCCGTCGCTTCTTATACGAAACTAATGTTGGTGCTGGTTTGCCAGTTATCGACAACCTGCAAAACCTATTAAGCGCCGGTGATGAATTACGCTCGTTTAGTGGCGTATTATCGGGTTCATTATCCTTTATCTTTGGTATGTTGGACGACGGCATGAGCTTGTCACAAGCCACCGGCATTGCTAAAGACAAGTGCTTTACTGAACCTGACCCGCGTGACGATCTTAGCGGCATGGATGTGGCGCGTAAGGTGCTTATCTTAGCCCGTGAATCAGGTCTTGAATTAGAACTTGAAGACATTGAGGTTGAGTCGGTTTTACCTGCTAACTTTGATGACTCTGGCACGGTTGAAGAGTTTATGGCGCGTTTACCCCAAGCCGATGCTGAGATTGCTGCCCGTATTGATAAAGCAGCAACTGAAGGCAAAGTATTACGTTACATCGGTTTGATTGAAGGCGAGGGTGACGACAAAAAATGTAAAGTTGAAATTCGCGCGGTAGACAGCAGCGATCCATTGCACAGTGTTAAAGGTGGCGAAAATGCCTTAGCCTTCTACAGCCGTTATTATCAGCCACTGCCATTCGTATTACGTGGTTACGGTGCTGGTAATGCAGTAACCGCCGCCGGGATCTTTGCTGATATGCTAAGAACACTGGCATGGCAGCGTGAGGTTTAAATGACTATTCGCGTATTTTCACCGGCATCAATGGGTAATGTTAGTGTCGGTTACGATGTATTGGGCGGCGCATTAGCGCCGATCGATGGCACGTTACTCGGTGACTGCGTTAGCATTAGTGAGCAACCGTCGGGACTTGACGTTTCGACGGTTGGCCCTTTTGCTCATAAGCTACCGAGCGATCCAAAACTTAATATTGTTTATGATTGCGCAGTGGCTTATCAGGCACAGCTAACTAGCAAAGGCATTGCCCATTTAGGGCTTAAGCTAGTACTAGAAAAGCTGTTGCCAGTGGGTAGTGGTTTAGGTTCAAGTGCGGCGTCAGTGGTTGCCGCCTTGTATGCCTTAAATGAGCATTATAATAATGCGTTATCTCGTCATGAACTGTTAGTATTGATGGGGCAGTTAGAAGGTCAAATTAGCGGCAGCGTTCATTATGATAATGTCGCGCCAAGTTATTTAGGCGGCCTGCAACTGATGATCGATCAACCCGGCCAAATTTGCACTGAAATTCCAAGCTTCGACTCATGGTATTGGGTGGTCGCTTATTCTGGGGCTAGCGTATCGACCGCTGAGTCGCGCAAAATTATGCCAACCGAGGTGCCATTAAAAACGGCATTACGTTTTGGTCAAAATTTAGCGACCTTTGTTAATGCCAGCCACCAAGGCGATCAAAAGCTAGCGGCGCAAGTCTTAGTTGACGTGATTGCAGAACCCGTACGTGGCGCGATTATTCCAGGTTTTACAGCGGCTAAAAAAGCGATGTTAGAGCTTGGCGCAATGGCTAGCGGCATTAGTGGCAGTGGTCCAACCCTGTTTGCAGTGACCGACGATTTAGCCAAAGCACAGCAATTAGAAAACTATTTAAAACAACACTATTTAATCTCAGACGAAGGCTTTAGCCACATCTGTAAACTTGATACTCAAGGTACCCGTAGGGAGGCGTTACGTGGAACTGTATAACCTAAAGAAAGAACAACAACGTGTAAGTTTTTCTCAAGCTGTAAAATTAGGCTTGGGTGATAATCAGGGCTTATTTTTTCCAACGCAGGTGCCGGTACTTAACGACATTGATGCTGTTTTAGAACAAGATTTTGTTAGCCGTAGCGTTACCATCCTTGATGCTTGGTTAGGCGAAGAGCTAGGTCATGAGCAAGTTGAAACTATGGTGCGTAATGCATTTAACTTCCCGTTAGCGGTTACTGCTGTTAATGAGCAAACTTATGCGCTTGAACTAACTCACGGTCCAACCTTAGCGTTTAAAGATTTTGGCGCGCGTTTTATGGCGCAGTGTTTAAATCTGTTATGTAAAGACAGTAAAGCAACCATCTTAACTGCTACGTCTGGTGATACTGGCGCGGCTGTGGCACATGCCTTCTTTGGCCTTGCTAACATCGATGTTGCTGTCTTGTACCCGAAAGGCCGAATCAGTGTGCTGCAGGAAAAACTGTTCTGTACTCTAGGTGAAAATATTCATACCTACGCGGTTAACGGCAGCTTTGACGATTGTCAGCAGTTAGTTAAAGACTCGTTTGACGATCTTGAACTACGCGAAGCTATTGCGCTTAACTCCGCTAACTCAATTAACATTTCGCGATTACTAGCACAAATTTGTTATTACTTTGAAGCGGTTGCAAAAGTACCTGCAGATAAGCGTGACAACATTGTGATCAGTGTGCCAAGTGGTAACTTTGGTGACTTAACCGCTGGTTTGTTTGCTAAAGCGATGGGCCTACCGGTTAAGCGCTTTATTGCTGCAACCAACGAAAATGACACGGTGCCTCGTTACTTAACAACGGGCGAGTGGCAACCAAAACCTACTATAGCAACGCGTTCAAATGCAATGGATGTGTCGGCGCCAAACAACTGGCCACGCGTTGAACAATTGGTTAAAAGCCAAGGTTGGGACAAGTCATTAATCGCTGGGGTTAAAGTTAGCGAAGATCAAATGAGTGAAGGGCTTAAGAGCCTGCACGCGCAAGGTTACTTATGTGAGCCACATGGTGCAATTGCAGCTTACGCGTTAAATGATGCGTTAGGCGATGATGAAACCGGTATCTTCTTATGTACCGCTCATCCGGCGAAGTTCCAAGAGTCGGTTGAAGACATTTTGTCAATAAAACTGACTTTGCCACAGCCGCTGGCTGATGTTGCTGATAAAGAAATTTTATCACAAGAAATTGATGCTGATTTTTCTCAGTTACGTCAAAAGTTAATGGCGATCTAGATTGTTAGGATAATAAGCAGTGTTCTATAGGGCCAAGAGTTTGGCCTTTGATGGAACACTGCAGCTAGCAGTCGTTATTAAAGTCCGACTACATTCTCAGCTTGCAGCCCCTTTGGGCCTTCGGTTAGGGTGTAGTTAACGGCTTGTCCATCGGTAAGCGTCTTAAATCCCTCATCCTTTATTGCGCTAAAATGTACAAATACGTCCGGGCCATTGTCTTGCTCGATAAAGCCAAAGCCTTTTGCGTTATTAAAGAATTTTACCTTGCCATTGATTACATCAGACATCTATCTGTTCCTGTATTGTTTAAAGTAAGACTGGAAACTACCAGCTTGTTAAAGATAAGTTAATTCTTGCCGTTTTAAAAGGGGCTTAGCAATAAATTTGTACGAATTGTTGTTACCTTGTCTGCAGTTTATTTGTTAAAATTTATCGATTTAACCTTAACAAGGACTCACTATTGTATTTCTCCAATGTACTTCGACACACCAGCTTGGTGCTTTTGGGGCTGCTATCACTGGCTAGTTCTGCAGCGCAGGCACAGTCGCTGAGCTTAACGCCTTGTTTTATTGATGAGCTAGCATTAGAGGTTAAATGTGGTTCATTAAGCGTGCCTGAAAATTGGCAACAAGCTGACTCTCGTAAAATTTCACTCAATTTTGTGGTTATTCCGGCGATTGCAGCAAATGCCGAGCCCGATCCTTTATTTGTACTGGTCGGTGGTCCGGGTCAAGCAGGGGTCGAGTTAGCCCCCATGTTAAGCCGAGCATTTCATCGAGTGCGTCAAAGTCGTGAGTTGGTGATTATTGACCAACGCGGCACTGGCAAGTCAAGCCCACTGAGCTGTGACGACGATAACGGCGATGTTTATGCCGATATTGCGAGCGAGAACGTGGTGGCGCAAGTATTAGATTGCGCCAACAACTTTACCGTTGATTTAGCGCAATATCATACCAATAACGCGGTGCTCGATTTTGACGCTGTGCGTCAGGCGCTGGGTTATCAGCAGATTAATTTATACGGTATTTCCTATGGCTCGCGTGCCGCGCTGGTTTATATGCGGGAAAGACCACAGGTATTACGCAGTGTTATTCTAGACGCTGTGGTACCAACGCAGGCCGTGGTTGGCCCCGTTGGGGTTCAGGCCGCGCGCGCATTTGACTTGTTGTTGAGCCAATGCGCTGCATTAACTGACTGCCAAAAGGCCTATCCTGATTTAGCCGCCGACTTCCAAAAAATTAAACAGATGCTTGCAGCTGAGCCATTAACAACTCAGGTTTTTCATCCGGTCACGGCGCAGCCAACCCTGCTTAAAGTGGATGAACTTAAATTCATTAGCGTGATCCATTCGCAACTCTATAATCGGGCGACTACCGAGCAATTACCTTTTATTATTAGTCAGTTTGCTCAAGGTAACTACCGGCCGTTTGTTGGCGCGCTGTCTCAAACTGAGCAAACCGGTGCTGGAATTTACACTGGGCTTAATTTTAATATCTTGTGTAATGAAGACATGCCACGGGTTACCGAGCAGCAGCTTGCACTGGAACGTAACAATAGCTTTACTGGCGATAAATTATTTCGCAGTGTGCGCGAAGTTTGTCAGGCTTGGCCTAAGTTTAGCCCGCCGAGCAATTTTGCTGCGCCGGTGCGTTCGGCTATTCCAACCCTGTTATTGTCGGGTGAACTAGACCCTATTACTCCACCTGCCTGGGGGCAACTCGCCGCTAATGGCTTAAGCAACGCCAAACATTATGTCGCTAAACAAGCGGGGCATGGCTTGATTACTCAAACCTGCGCCGCAACCATGATCAGTCAATTTTTACAGCACAGCTCATTTACCGATATTGATGCCGCTTGTTTAAATCAACAGCCTCAGGTTAAGTACTGGCTCAATATCAATGGTAATAGGTAGCTTATAACATGCTAGAAGTAACAAACATTTCAAAAACCTTTGGTGATTTTAAGGCCGTAGATTCGGTCTCTTTTAGTGCAAATAATGGTGAAATCACTGGTTTGCTCGGGCCAAATGGTGCAGGGAAAACGACCTGCCTGCGGATCCTTTATGGTTTGTTAAAACCAGCACATGGCAGCGCGACTATTGACGGCATCGATGTGCATCAAGCCCCGATTAAGGCGCGCCAATCGTTGGGGATTTTCCCCGATCAATTTGGTTTAAGCGAGCGACTCACCGCGCGTGAGCAAATTGAGTACTTTGCGACTCTACATGGTTTAACGGGCGCAGTGCGACAAGCAGCATTGGATCGGGTAATTAAAGATCTAGATATGAGCGATTTTGCCGATCGGCGTACCGAAGGTTTTTCGCAAGGTCAGCGCATGAAAGTGACGTTGGCACAAGCCTTGGTTCATCGACCGCAAAACTTAGTGTTAGACGAGCCAACTCGTGGCTTAGATGTTATGAGCACCCGCATTCTGCGTCAGCACTTATTGCAGCTTAAAGCACAAGGTCATTGCATCTTATTCTCCAGTCATGTGATGCAAGAAGTTTCGGCGTTGTGCGATCGGGTCATTGTAATGGCTCAAGGCAAGGTGGTGGCCCAAGGATCGCCGCAGCAACTGTGCGAACTGGCGGGAAAAGATAATTTAGAAGAGGCTTTTGTGGCCATTATTGGTAGTGACGAAGGGATCGAGGCATGATTGCGATATTTAATGGGCTGTTACTGAAAGAATTTCGTGAAGCGTTTCGCGATCGACGGGCAATTTTTGCTGGCTTGTTTATGATTGTGATGGGGCCCATTTTAATGGCGGGACTTATGCTGTTTCAAATTGAGCAAGTAACAGAAGTTGAGCCAATTTATGTCGAGTTTAATGGCAGCGAACATGCACCTGTTTTAGTCGATTATTTGGCGAACAAAAAGATATTAGCGCGTGCTGATATGCCAAAAGATCAGCGAGAAAAATGGCAAAACATGCCAATTAAATTAACGATCCCAACTGATTTTAGTGACAAATTAGCACAGGGGACAGGCATCTCCTTGATCTTAAACGCTGATTTTAGTCATAAAAACCTGATGCAGCCGTTAAGGCGGATCAGAAGCACGATTGCTGGCTACAGCGCCAACATTGGCAATAATCGCTTGCTGATGCGAGGCATTGACCCGCGCATTGTTAATCCAATAACGCTCAACAATCAAAACACTGCGACCCGCGAATCTAAAAGCGGTTATATTATGGGCATTTTAGTGACCTTTATCATGGTGTCATTATTTACTGCCTCAATGACAGCATCGATAGATACCAGCGCTGGTGAACGTGAACGCCATTCGTTGGAGTTAATTTTGTGCCAGCCGGTACCGACCAGTTTAATCGTGATGTCCAAGGTCATTTGTGTCAGTGTTTATGGCGCGTTAGCGGCTATTTTAACCATGATCAGTATGACACTGACCATGGCGCTATTGCCGTTAGAAAAAATAGGGATGTCGGTGGTGGCTAACCCACTAACCATGTTAATTATTGCGATTATGATCCTGCCATTGGCGTATTTAGCGGGGATATTTCAGTTGTTTTTTGCTTATCGTGCTAAAAGTTTTAAAGAAGCGCAATCGTATTTGTCGATGTTACTGACCTTGCCAATGCTGGTCGCGATGGCTATCGCACTAATTCCGCATAAACCTCAGTGGCTAGACTATGTGCCATTGGCTGGACAACAGTTGTTGATTGAGTCGTTATATAAAGGTGAGGAAGTTAGCTTAGTGGCGTTTATCAGTACAGGCTTGGTTACGCTTGCACTAGCCGGATTAATGACTGCATTGCTGGCTAAGTCGCTGACCTCAGAAAAAGTAATTTTAGGATTAAGTTAAAGCGACCCATCATGAATAATAATATTTTTAGTCACCACAAAATTAGTCGATTCACTGAGCAATATAAGGTGCCAATTTGCGCGAGCTTAGCGTTACTCGCTTTTGCTGGTAACTCAATTTTATGCCGCTTGGCACTCGGGCAAAACACCATTGATGCCGCCAGCTTTACCATTATAAGGTTATTGTCTGGCAGCTTAATGTTGGCGCTGTTACTGCTTTTTACCCGTGGTAACAGGGCTCAATTGAAGACTGGAGTCGACACTAATATCAGTACTAATACCAGCAGTACTCATACCAGTAGTGCTAAGAGCAAGGGTAGCTGGTTAGCAGCGTTAATGTTATTTGTTTATGCAACGGCATTCTCTTATGGTTATATTTCCTTAGATACCGGAACCGGGGCGCTAATTTTGTTTGGTGCGGTTCAGCTCACGATGATTTTATTTAGTGTTTTTAGCGGCCAAAAGCTGCAATTAGGCCAATGGGCTGGGTTAGTTTGTGCCTTTGCTGGTTTTATATATTTGGTGGCGGACAGTTTAGCGACGCCTTCATTGCTTGGCTTTATGTTGATGACAATATCAGGCATTGGTTGGGCTATTTACACCTTGTTAGGTAAAGGGTCTAGCAATCCGCTGGCTGACACCAGTTATAACTTTATCCTTACTACGCCGCTGGTCTTGCTGTTATTATTGTGGTTGTACCCTGCTGGGTATTGGTCGGTAAACGGCGTATTGCTGGCCGTTATCTCGGGTACTTTAACCTCTGGTTTAGGTTATGCGTTGTGGTATGTGGCATTAGGTGGGCTAGCTATTACACAGGCCGCGGTTATCCAATTATTGGTGCCAATCATCGCGGCCATTGGCGGAGTGATCTTCGCCGGGGAAGCGCTTTCGTTACGATTAGTTATTTCCTCGCTGCTGGTGTTAGGTGGCATAGCTTTGGTGATTTTCGCTAAAAAGAGTGAAGCGAGCACTCGTAAAGTCAGCTAACGCGATTTTTTTACCAATATGACAATATAATCACTGTTAATGGCCGTTTGCAGCCATTTTACTGTTTCTTGTATAACCACTCTTTGCTAAAATTTGCGCCCCGTTGTCAGTGGAGTTGTTTCAGGTGTTACTACCCAATAGTTTTTCTCGTATATTTTATACGCTAACGTTCTTTACGACGTTTTCATTTTTGTCTTTTGTTGGGGTTAAACCTGCCGTTGGCGCTACGCTGCCAGTGCCGACCGAGCGAGTATTGTTAACGGTTAGCGGCAATGTAGTACATAGCAATGTAGTAAGTGGTAACGGTTCGTCGCAGGCCACTTTTGATTTGGCGATGTTAAAGCAATTACCGCAACATCAATTGTTAACAACTACGCCCTGGACTGACGGTATTCAGAGTTTTACCGGGGTATTGCTCAAGGATTTATTAGCACGGGTGACAAATAGTCACGCTGGCATAAAAGTCTTAGCGATTGATAACTTTAGCGCAAAAATATCAGCCCAAGAAATCAAAGATTATCCAATCATGATTGCCTATCTACGCAATGGAAAACAGATGAAAATTCGTCACAAGGGGCCGTTATGGGTTATTTATCCATTGGATCAATACCCACAATTAAAACAATCGGTTTATCACGACCGAATGGTATGGCAGCTAGACAAGATCCAGGTTCAGTAAATGCGCCACAAAAGATTTATTTTAATGATATTCACTGTATTCGTTTTTGCAGTGAGCTCATTTGTTGCTTTAAAGCGCCATAATCAAACGATAGATTTACTTTCTATAACCGGAAAAACCACGGCATGGACGGTGGTGCGGCTTGAAAGCGAATATCTGAAATTTATGCAGGTCGTTCATCTTTACGCGCTCAATGAACTAGATATTGACACCTTAATGATTCGCTTTGAGTTGTTGTGGAGTCGGACCGATGTCCTGTTGATTGGTGAAGAATCAAGGGAATTGCGGCAACAGCCGATGCTGGTCAATGTAGTGCTAGACCTGCAGGCGAGTTTGGATGATCTTGAATCAGTAATCGAGAATTTACAGCCAGGTAAAAACGACAATTATCGCCATATTGTCACCACACTAGATCCTTATTACCAACTGATCCGCGATATTGTAGTAGCTAACTTTCGTGGGAAATATTCTCATTACGAACAGATGAAGCGCAATAATATTCAAATTGAAATTGGTTTTTATCTCACTGGTTTTGTATTTAGTGGCCTCATTCTACTGTGGTTTTTATGGCGAGAAAGTCGGCGTAATCACGCCTTAGCGCTCGAAGACGCCTTAACAAAATTACCCAATCGGGTTAATTTTTATCGGAAATTAGCACTCGCCGAAACTTTTGCCAAAAAACATCGGCTTAATTTTGCGGTGTTGTTAATCGATCTTAATGGTTTTAAACAAATTAATGATAAATTAGGCCATGACGCTGGTGACCAAATCTTGATCGCTGTTGCCTCTCGGTTACGATATTTACTGAGTAGCCAAGACACGGTAGCCCGCTTGGGCGGCGATGAATTTGTGATTATTAAAAATGGTCTTGATAACCGCGAGCAGGCGAAATTGTTAGCGCAGCAAGTCGTGGATACAATTAGCAATAAGTACGACTTGAGCGGCAAAGAATGTTCAGTGACAGCCAGTGTTGGCATTAGTCTTTATCCGCTCGACTCGCTCAAAGTGGAGCAGTTGCAAATTAATGCTGATATGGCGATGTACAAGGTCAAAAAAGAGCAAGAGGGCGGCTATCAGTTTTATGATCCTGATATGTTTAATAGCTTACTACGGCGCAAGCAACTTGCTAATGATTTAGTCGATGCTATTGAAAATGACCAGCTGCGACTCTTGTACCAACCGTTGTTTTCGTTTGCTTGCGGTAAAATTGAATGCGTAGAAGCGCTATTGCGTTGGTCTCATCCTAAATATGGTCCTATCTCACCCCCTGAAATTATTGATATTGCGAGTCAGTATGGTCTTGGTACCCGCCTTGATAAATGGGTACTGTTGACGGCTTGTCGTCAGAACATGTTATGGCAGCAAGCCGGTTTGGAACAAATTCAAACCTCAGTCAATATTTCGCCGGCGATGTATCGATGCGGTGACTTGCAGCAAGCGGTTGAAGATGTATTAAAAAGTACTGGGTTATGCCCTAAGCAACTGATGATCGAAGTGACCGAAACCACCACCATGAGTGACATCGAAGCTTCACCTGATGTGTTATTTATGTTGGCGTCGTTAGGAGTTGAACTGGCACTTGATGATTTTGGTACCGGTTATTCATCGTTAAGTCATTTAAAAAATCTGCCATTGAATAAGCTAAAAATAGATCGCTCGTTTATTACCGATCTCGGGCAAGATCCTAATGCATTACGATTTATTCACACCATAGTCCAGTTAGGGAAAAACTTGAATATGAAATTGGTGGTCGAGGGCATCGAAACCAAAGAGCAATACGAATTGCTCGCGGCAGAAGGTTGCGAGCAGGTCCAAGGATTTTACTTGGCTAAGCCGCAGTCCGGCTCGAAAATTAGTGAACTGTTGGCACAGCAAATGTCTGACATTTCGCCGGCATGCGATATTTAAAATTAGGTTATCTAAATTAGCTATCAGTTAGTTGCTGCACTGTATTACATATCGTTTGATAAAGTAGCTGAGCTTCAGTTGTTGGGGTTGCTCTTAAAGCACCGTGCACTAAGCCCTCAATAACGGTGAACTGTGTTGATACACCATCTTGCACCAATTGCTGGGAATAATAACGCGCGTCGTCGATGAGTGGATCATACTCACCAGCGATAATCGCAGCACGCGGCAGCAATGCGAGTGATTGTGCCTGTAACGGGTACAGCTCGGGATCTATGTCACCATTATTTTCACTATAGTTGCGCCAGCAAAAATTAAGACTGTCACGATCAAGCAAAGGTGCATCGGCCAAGTTTTGGTGTGATGGTAGGCTTGCTGGTTGTGCGAGCGCCGGATAAATCAGGATTTGACCACATGCTTGCACTAACTTATTACGGCGGCAACGTAAGGTTAACGCTGCCACTAAATTTCCGCCTGCGCTGTCACCCACCAATAACAGCGGGCTAGGATCTTGCACCAGCAATGCCTGATAAACAGCACTTAAATCATCGAGGCCTGCTGGGTATGGTGCTTCAGGCGCAAGTCGATAATCAACAGCAATAACGGTAATGCCGCAGTCATGGGCCAATTGGGCACAAAAGCTGTCGTGACTGTCGAGACTACCAAGATACCAACCGCCACCATGGGCAAATAAGATCCGCGTTTGGTTAGTCTGCGGGGAAGCTGGTTGATAACGGCGGGTCAAAACGCCGTTTATGCTTCTATCTGTGATCACTAAACTTGCTGGACGCGGTGGCGAAAAATACTGTGCCATCGCCTCATAGGCAGCCCGTTGAGCACTTAGTCCTTGTTTAACCACATCAGCAGGGAAAAAAGCCTCACTTTGCATCACAAAGCGAGCCATTGCATCACTTAATAAATAAGATTTGTTTATCATGGTGATGCTCCTGCCAAGGTCAAACTCCTGCCACAGTCAAACTCCGATTACTGGAGCCAGCTTTGAACAATATTGGCATTGGCATCGACCCATGCTTGTGCCATGTCGATAGGATCTTCTTTGTCTTGGGCTATCTTGTTGATCCAGACGCTCACGTCATTGGCGTCTAATTTAACATTACTTAAAAACTCTGCGACCTTAGGTGAGCGTTGCTCAAGTGAACGCGAGTAGGCGATGTATACCTCAGTGGTTGGGGCACCACAAGTAATTGAGCTATCTTCAAGCCAGTTTTCGGTGTCGTTGAACTTGTAGCAACCTTGCGCATTGTATTGGACATGTTCTTTTTTACTGTCGCTGGCATAACCGGTGAATTTGGGCTCTTCGAGTTTTCTTAAGTCATAAGCCGAATGGATCCATTCTGGCGTCCAAGAATAAAACAAAATGCCTTTCTTTTTACGAAATGCTGTTTTTATTTGCGCTTTGATCAACGAATCAGAAATAATCACTGGCTTGAATAGTTTGTCAAAGCCGTAACTTTTGGCTTTAATTTGATTGATTTTAACCCCAGACCAACCGGGAGCGCCGGGCCAATATTCGCCTTTGCCGTCGCCGTCGGTATCGAACAGTTTAGCAATTTCTGGACGCGCTAGATCGTGCACGGTTTTAACTCCATATTTGTCTTGAATGAAACCGGGAATAAATAAACCGTCGGTACCAAGATAAGGCGTTTTGTTGGCGCGAACCGATTCTTTACCGCCTTTGGCAATGAATTTTGCCCAAGCCTGGGTTTGTGCAGACGACCAAACATCGGGGTGAACATCAATGCTGCCTTTGCCTTTGTTCATTGCTGACCAGATCGCTGCCTGATCTGCTGCGATAATTTCAACATTAACATTTAAATGCTGTTCCATAATTATTTTTAGCACGTTTTCAATCGCCAGTGATGCATCCCAGCTTACTTCACCAATTACCACGGTTTCTTTGGCAGCAACGCCCTGAGACAGTAGCCCCAATGCTGCGGTTAAACTAATTGTTTTTAGTAGTTTGTTCATCGCTATTTCCTTTTATTGTTTGATATTTTTTATATAGTTAAATTTTTGGCTAATAGCGGGGCCCAATGATACTGAGCCCCTGTGAAAACTTGCTCAAGACGATTTATGGTGGCCTTGAATAATTCGATCCATGATCATTGCACAAAGCACAATAGCGAGTCCGGCTAATAAACCTTTGCCCGCTTCAAGATGCTGTAGTGAAAAAAGCACGTCATAACCCAAACCTCCAGCACCGATTAACGCGGCAACCACCACCATCGACAGGCTCATCATGATGCTTTGATTGATGCCAGCCATAATTGAAGGTACGGCGAGTGGTAATTGGGCTTTGAATAATATTTGTCGAGGACTGGCACCAAAGGCTTCCATCGCCTCGATCACACTCGGACTGACTTGCTGAATGCCCAGTGTGGTCATGCGGATCATCGGCGGCATTGCAAAAACGACGGTGGCAAGTACCGCTGGCGGTTTACCGACCGAAAAGAAAGCAATAGCTGGGATTAAGTAAACAAAACTTGGCATGGTCTGCATAATATCGAGAATGGGATTTAGCACCGCATTAAAGCGTGGATTTCTCGCTGCAATAATGCCCAGTGGCGCGCCGATGCTTAAACAAATAAATACCGATGCACCAACCAATGCCATGGTGCTCATTGCTTTATCCCAAAAGCCAAAGAAACCAAGATATGCCAAAGCCAGTGCGGTAAAAGCAACCACGCGCCAGCCTGCTGACTTCCACGCCATTAATAACAGCAGCAAAGCCATCACCGGCCAAGGCGTGCCAATGAACAGTAATTCGAGAAAGTCCAACATGCTGCGGATTAACCAAGTAATGGAATCAAACATGTCTTCGAACGTGATGGTTAACCAATCAACGGCGTTGTCGATGCTACGCGCGGTGGTTGAGGCAATTTTTCGTGACGTTGGGAATGTTGCTACGAAATCGACGACGTCTTGGGCACTAAAGCGATAAATGGTCAGCGGGTAAGTCGCTGCGATTAATAACAAGCCGCGGCCAGCACGCTGGTTGCTAGTGCCAGACTGAACGTTGGGATTAATTCGCCATTGACTAAAATTACGATGATAAAGCAGGTTAGCAACACATCCGCCGATGCCGCGACACAGCAACAATATGCCAAGGCCTAATGCTAGGCTAGCATCGGCATACATCTCACCGCCCCATAGGCTGCGGCCAATGATAATAAAAGCAGTAATGTCGGTTACCGCTAGCAGCCAAAACAGCTGCCAGATATTACGGCTGGCCGCCCACATTGGTCCAAATAACACAGCGGCCAAATTGAGCTGATATTTTCGGCCTTGCGCTATCTGGTTAAATTGTTCGAGGTAATAATCGCTTGAGCTGACTAAAAAGTCTTTAAGTTGCTCGGTTTCTCGCTCATTCATGGTGTGGTTATTGAGATTATTCATTGGCATTGCCCCCTTGAATACCGCGTAATAACTGACGCTTGGTCACAACTCCGACCGGTACATGCTGGTCGTTGACTATTATTGGTGAATCATGAGTGACCGCTAAGTTAATGAGATAATCCAAATCAGCATCATGAGGCGCGGTCGGACAGCTGCTAAGGTCAAGATCATGCAAGGCTAAGTAATTGGCCAGTGGCTCCATGATTGTTTGGGCCGAGACTAATTTTAAGCGTGAAATATCTTTTACAAAATCTGCGACATAGTCGTTGGCAGGTGCGGTGATTATTTGCTCTGGGGTGCCAATTTGAACTATTTCACCATCTTTCATAATCGCGATGCGATTGCCAATGCGAATGGCCTCATCAAGATCGTGGGTAATAAATAAGGTGGTTTTGTTCATTGAGCGAGCCAGTTCCAAGAATTGATCTTGCAGTTGGCGACGGATCAAAGGATCTAACGCACTAAAGGGTTCATCCATTAGTAAAATTTCAGGATCGGCAGCCATCGCTCTGGCCAAGCCAACACGTTGTTGCATGCCGCCAGAGAGTTCTGAGGGCATGCGATCTTCCCAACCAGTTAATTGGACCAAGGCTAATTTTTGTTCCGCAATTTTAAGCCGTTTTTGCTCATCGACATCACGTAACTCAAGACTGAGCGCGACATTTTCTCGGACCGTACGATGCGGCAGCAGGGCGGTATGCTGAAAGACCATCCCGATTTTTTCGGCACGAATTTGACGAAGTTGTTGAGCGTTAAGGGCGTTAATGTCTTGATCTCCGATTAATATATCACCGGCGGTTGGCTCAATTAAACGGTTAATGTGGCGCACTAACGTAGATTTACCGCTGCCAGACAGACCCATAATACAAAATATTTCCCCTTCTTTGGCGTCGAAAGTTGCATCGGCGACAGCGACTACACAATCATATTCTTGATGAATTTGTTCTTTGGTTAGGCCGCGAGTTTTGACCGCTTCAAGGGCCTCGTCGGCGCGTTTTCCGAAAATTTTCCAAACATTACGACATTCAATCGCCGTTCTGGCGGTATTGTCTTTAATCATTTTGCACACCTTATTTATACCAATTTCATTATATAGATGATCATTTTTCACGGTAAAAACGAATAATAAGGCTATCGCGTCCTGCTAGCGCCCCTTGCCTACGTCCTGTAGGAAATTACGTTATTTCTTTAATATGTAGAACGACTAGATATAAAATAAATGCCTTGTTCTAATCCTTTTTTCTACGCTACAAAATTGATCACTTAATTAATCAAATTGGTATTACCAGACCAATTCAATAACGGGCGGGTCTGGAATTTATTCGAGTTGTTGCGCCATATCGCTCAGTAAATAAATAGTAGACTTGCTGAGGCTCTATTAAAACTACCCATCTTAAGCCATAGTTTTTTATATTTTTCGAAGACTAGTTGACTAAATTCGACGATAAATCAAATGTGTCGTAAATGGGCCGGTTTAGCTTGTGACGGCGTGTATTGACTTATATTTGTTAAATACCAACAGATTATTAAGATGCTCTGGCTAGGTGGGCGACGTGGTTAATCGTTAATAATGTCAATGGCGTGAAAATATGGCGTGAAAGCGTGGCGTGAAAACATGGCGTGAAAATGTGAGGTGAAAATATGAGGTGAAAATATGAGGTGAAAATATGAGGTGAAAATATGAGGTGAAAACAGATGGCGATTACGTGCTATAAATCGACGGTTTTGGGCCATCGTTGTGATGAGCTAACAGTATATATTTTGAATCATAATCTCAGTTAATCAGTGAACACCTCAAGGATAAGCGAGCCATGAATCAAGCAATAAATATATCGGAGCTACCGGATTTTACCCCCTATAAAATTGAGCATCTGCCAGTGGCTGTTGATCTTGGCAGTGAATTATTAACGGTAAGTTGGAATGATGACGTTAACAGCGAATTTCATTATTTGTGGCTGCGAGATAACTGTGCTTGTGCCGACTGTGTCACGCCGCTAAGTCGCGAGCAAGTCTTTGAAATTTGTGATGTACCATTAGATATCGCCCCTTCAAAGGTAACCATTGCTGACGATGGCCGGCTATTAGTAACTTGGGGTAATGACCAACACATCAGTCGCTTTCATCCCGGTTGGTTAAGGTCACATTGCTACAGTGTCCAAGCGCGAGCTAAGCGTTATAAAGCGCCTAAAATATGGGACAAGGCTCGGATCTGTGAGCAATTGCCAAAGCATCAATATGAGCAGGTGATGCAAGACGATTTGGCATTGCTTGATTGGTTACGCGATCAACGAGATTATGGCATTGCCTTGATTAAAGGCGTCGACACTAGCGTTGGCACTGTGGCTAAGGTCGCCAATAGAATATCCTTTATTCGAGAGACTAACTTTGGGGTGTTATTTGATGTTAAAGCCAAACCTAATGCTAACAGCGCGGCTTATACGACCCTGCGCCTACCACTACATACCGACTTGCCGACTCGAGAATTACAGCCAGGTTTGCAGTTTTTACATTGCCTGATTAACGATGCTGGTGGCGGTGAATCAAGATTGGTTGATGGTTTTAAAATTGCCGATCACATGCGCCAACACTTTCCGGCTGAATTTAAAGCCTTAAGCACTATCGCAATGGAATTTCGCAATACCGACAAGAACAGTGATTACCGCTTTAGTGGCCCAGCCTTAGTCCTTGATAGCAAGGGTGACGTGGTGGAAATACGGTTAGCTAACTTTTTGCGCGGGCCGTTAGATCTTCCGGCCGAGCAAGTGATCCCATTTTATCGGGGTTATCGTTGTTTTATGACATTAACCCGTCAAGCCAGTTTTCAGTTTTACTACCGATTGGAGCCCGGTGACCTAGTAGTGTTTGATAATCGGCGAGTATTACACGCCAGAAACGCTTTTGATCTGCAACAAGGAGAACGTCACTTGCAGGGCTGTTATGTTGACCGCGACGAACTAATGTCACGAATTAGAGTGCTAGAACGGGTGATATCAATCTGAATAGGTGAGTAGTCATCGCGTGTGCATGTGGAATTTTTCATGCGCATTGCGATTACTTAACCCGTCGTTGTGCCCCTGGGGTGATGCCAAAATATTTGCGGTAAACTCGACCAAAATGTGAGGTGGAGTTAAAGCCACTGGCTGCGGCGATTTCTGGGGTACTTAAGCTCGACTCACACAATAATTGGCGGGCGCGATACAGCCTAAGGTTAAGGTAGTAATGTGAGGGCGAACAATTGAGAAACTGCTGGAATAACCGTTCTAGTTGACGCAGCGATACAAAGCTCATTTTCGCCAACTGGTTGAGAGGCATTGGGTTGTCAATTTGACTTGCCATTAAAGCTAAAACTCTTAACAACCTTGGATTATAGATGTTGAGGCTATGGGCTAAATTAAGCCGTTGTTTATCTGAATTTTGTCGAATAGCCCCTTTAATAAACTGATCGCAAACCGACGAGGCTAAACTGCTATCATCGGTTTGTTGCAACAACTCAAAGAATAAATCTAATACAGCAGTGCCACCTGCGCAGGTGATCCTATTGGCGCTAATCTTAAACAGATCGGGACTTACCTTGAGTCTGGGGTAAGTTTCTTCAAACGCGGGAATCGCCTCCCAGTGCAAGGCAACGGGATGATCATCGAGCAGATCCGCGGCAGCCAGCAAGTAGCAACCGGTATCAAAAGAACCCAACAAACAGCCCTGACGATTAAGTTGCCGCAGCCAGCTAATGGTGACTTGATTGATATAATTTTGTGGGTTAAAACTGCTCACCACAAAGAGGTTGCGCGGTGTTGCGACCTCGTCCATGGCCTGGTGTTGCTGCAAGGCCATGTCATTACTTGCAAATACTGGCTGACCATTTTCACTTAAACATTGCCAGCGATACAAAGTTTTACCGGCGAGCCGATTAGCGACTCGCAGCGGTTCAATCGCACTAAGCAGTGAGATCATCGCGTATTCAGGCAATAATAAAAAAGACAAAGTGATAATGCCGTTTTGATCGGGCTTTAACACGCTGTTAGATTGCCGCCGCTTGAGTGATGGCTCACGTAAAGCGGGGTAGTTGCCAGAAGTCGTCATTTCGCTATTCGCACTTAATTTACCTGCCTACAATTAAGGTTGCTTACACCGTTGTCGGCGCAACGACTGCCGCACGAGAATCTTGATATAAGGATTTTAGCAGCCCTACAGTCATCAATAATATCACGACACTTAGCGGTAACGCGGCCATCATGTTAGCGGTTTGCAGTGCACTTAAGCCGCCAGCAATAAGTAAGGCCGCGGCGACCAAACCAATTACGACGCCCCAAAATACTCTAAAGATCTTCGGTGGCTCTTCATTGCCCAGCGATAAAATAGTCGTCAATACCAGGGTGCTTGAGTCAGACGAGGTAACAAACCAGCTGAGCAACAAAAATACCATCATCGCAGACAAGACCCAGCCCAAAGCACCATCACCAGCAACACCGTCTGAGCTCGCGAATAAGGCGGCGGGCAGGTTCCATGCGTTGACCATGTCAATTAAACCAGCAGTGCCAACACCACCACTGGCATGAAGTTCTTGATAAAGCGCGGTGCCACCAAAAATGCCAAGCCACACAAAAATGATTAAGGTGGGTACCAGTAATACCCCGATCACAAATTCACGTAAGGTCCGACCGCGAGAAATTCGGGCAATGAACAGGCCAACAAAAGGTGCCCATGCTAGCCACCAGCCCCAATAGAAAACGGTCCAACCGCTTTGCCATTTTGCTGGTCCCTCTTCTTGTGGAAACCACAGGCCCATTTGCACAAAGTTAGCGAGATAATCCGTTAAGGACTCGGCAAAAACATCGATTAACCAGCCCGTTGGGCCCGCGAAGAGAAAAAACGCAACCACCAAAATTGAAACGATAATATTGGCTTCAGAAATTACTCGAATGCCTTTACCGACGCCCGACAAGGCCGAAAATATCGAAACAACAGAAATCAGAGCGATTAAAACGATTTGAGTGATTAGGCCGGGGTCAATGCCAACTAGACGTTCGAGACCAACCGCCATTTGGCTAACACCAAGGCCCAGTGATGTCGCAACACCAAATACACAACCAAGTACTCCGAGCAGGTCCACCGCATGGCCGATTGGACCATAAATACGGTCGCCAATTAATGGATAAAGTGCAGAGCGCAGCGCCAGCGGTAATTTTTTACGATAAGCAAAATAAGCCAGTGACATGCCAACAATGACGTAAACAGCCCAACCGTGTAATCCCCAGTGAAAGAAGGTTACTCGAAGTGCATCGACCGCTCGTTGATGCCCCATCTCTGTTGCGCCAGCCATATCAGCATAGGGGTTGTTGGGATAACCAAAGGCACCGCTGTTATCAAAATAAAAAATCGGTTCAGCGACGCCAAAAAAGAGTATGCCAATGCCGATGCCTGCAGAAAACAACATTGCAAACCAAGAAAAATAACTAAATTCCGGTTTGCTATCATCATCGCCTAAGCGAATGCTGCCATGGCGGCTAAATACAATGTAACAGCAGACTAAGCCTAAAAATGCCACTGTTACCATGTAATACCAACCAAACACTGATTCGATCCAGCTGCGCGCGGCACCAAAAATAGTGCCAGCCAATTGAGTATTAAACGCGGTAAACAGCACAAAGGCTAATACTAGGCTCGCGGCGCTAATGCACATTCCTCGGTGCATGTCTTTAAATAGTCCGCTTTTGGCCAATAGCTCGGCTTTAAATACGGTGGTTGTGGCACTGCTGTGTCCTGACTGGGGGGACGCCATAATAGATTCTCCATTGTTTTTATTATTGTGAAGATTGACTGATAGTGAACGTGATTTTTACATTATTATCATCTTCGAAACAATATTTTGATCCGTAGTCATTTGATAATAAAACGGGACGAGTAATTCTTAATGTGTGTTTACGACCTGTGTTGGCCTATACCATCTCCTTTAACTGCTCGCCTTTAACGGAATTAAAATCGGTCAGTTAAAAGGTGGTGGTAACAGTTTTATTAACGAATTATTTTACGTTCTTCGCGGTATTCTTGCAGCGTAGCCATAATGCGGATCAAGCAATCATCTCGTTCCTCAATCAGATCGTTAATGCTCGCACCATTGGCTTGAGTTAAACAACCTGCAACCATGTCATCTTTAAGTTGCTGCGTTAACTTGGGTGCTTTTAGGCGGGTCCATGGTTCTTCGAGTGCATCTTCAAAATGGTCGAGCAAATGTGCCATGCCGCCTTGACCGCCGCCTAAATGATAGGTTAAACAATGGCCCATAATCGCCCAACGCAAACCGGGGCCATAGGCAATGGCTTTGTCAATATCTTCTACTGAACATTCGTTGTTGGCCACCATGTGCAAGGCTTCACGCCAGAGTGCTTCTTGCAGACGGTTACCGATAAAGCCCGGCAATTCTTTTTCCATCTTGGCGACTTTTTTCTCAACCGCTTCATAGAATTCGGCTGTCCAATCAACAACCTCTTGACTGGTACGTTCGCCGCCACAGACTTCACAAAATGGGATTAAGTAAGGCGGATTAAACGGGTGGCCAACCACAAAACGTTCGGCACTCAGTTGTAATTCTACCGCCATATCCGACATCGCAAAACCAGAGGTGCTAGATATAATCACCACATCTTTAGGGGTTAGGTGGTCTAACTCGGCAAATAGAGCTCGTTTGTTGTCGAGGTTTTCTGGGGTGCTTTCTTGAATAACTTCAACACTATTAACCATTTCTTCAAGGCTATCGGCAAAGTGCAGTCGGTTGCGACTTGCCCCTTGGCGCAAACCTAGCTTTTCCATCGTTGGCCACGTATGGTCGATCATTGCTTGTAATTTTTCGCGGGCATTAGGGCCCGGATCGTAGGCGACTACGTCCATGCCCATGCGTAAAAAATGCAACGCCCACGCACCACCAATTACGCCAGTGCCTAAGATCCCGACTCGGGTTACTTCATTTGGATTTGGTCTGCTCATTGTTAAAACTCCGTGGTAAAGCTCTGTGGTAAAAAAGTTTAATGGAAATAGTATTATTGGCTGCCGCGCAGGCGTAAATGGTCGCGGGCTTGGGCAGGGCTTAATACTCGCCCGCCAATGTTTTCAATAATGTTGACCGAACGTTCGACGAGTTGACCGTTGGTCGCCAGTTCGCCTTTGCCCAAGTAGAGGTTATCTTCAAGTCCGACTCTGACATGGCCACCTAATAAGGCAGACTGGGCGGCCCAAGGCAATTGATTGCGTCCAAGTGCGAACGCGGTCCAGTTGGCATTGTTTGGCAGCATATCAACCATGCCTTTTAATAAACTAAATTCCGGCGGGCACCCCCATGGCACGCCCTGGCAAAGTTGGAACATTGCGTTGTCATTAACCAAGCCTTCTTTGATCATTTGCAGTGCAAACCATAGGTTGCCGGTATCAAATATTTCCAGTTCAACGGTCACGCCCAGCTCTTTAATACGCGCAGCGCCTTGGCGCAACATTTGGGGGGTTGAAACATACACTAGATTCTCGTCGCCAAAATTGAGCGAGCCACAATCTAGGGTACATATTTCTGGCTTTAGCGCTTCTATGTGGATCAGGCGTTCAGCGGCACCGACCAAGTCAGTTTCTAGGGCAAATTCGGTTGGATTGGTATCGGGGCCAATGTATAAGTCGCCACCCATGCCTGCGGTTAAGTTAATAATAATGTCGCAGCTCGATGCGCGTAGCCGCTGACAAACGTCGGCATAAAGATCTAACCGACGAGAGCATTGTTTAGTCTCGGGATCTCGCACATGAATATGAGCAATCGCAGCCCCGGCATTCCAAGCTTCGATGGCGGCATCGGCAATTTGTGCAGGGGTTACTGGTACATGAGGGCTACGGTCTGCTGTGTCGGCGGCACCCGTGATCGCACAAGTGATAATTACATCTTGATTCATAATATTCCAGACTCTATTAAGGTCGAAACTGACGCGGATTGCTCAGCTCGAGTTGCGGTATGAGTTCATATTACGCATCGAAATTGTGATATTTTTGTCATTTTTCGCTGTTTATTTGCCTAAATTCGCAATTGAGAGCAGGGTGTCGTAAAGGGACTATTTGAGATTTTTACGACATCGCAGTGTTTGAGGACGGATCAAGAGACTAAGCGAAGGGCATGGAGTTGCTAGCGCTGCTGGCTAGGATTTTTATTAAAACGTTTTTGGTAACTACGGGTAAAATGGGAAATAGAGGCAAAACCACAAGCCACCGAAATGCTGGTGACACTGTTGGTCGTTTGTTGCAGCATCCAGCGTGCTTGATCAAGGCGTAAATTACGGTAAAAGGCATTTGGGGTAATTTGTAGGTAATGTTTAAAGACCCGTTCGAGTTCTCGGTCTGACACCCCGACATATTCAGCAAGTTCAGGAATGGACAAGGGCTCTTCAAGGTTACGCTCCATCAGTTGAATTGCTTCATTAAGTCGCGGATTTCGACTGTCGATCCGCACTTGTAGCTGAGTACGCTGCGGTGCGTTATGATCGCGTTTGTCGGTATAAATAAGCTCATCTGATACCGCAGTTGCTAGCCCATTGCCGTGTTGGGTAGTAATTAGGTGTAACATCATGTCGAGCCCTGATAGCGCGCCGGGGCAGGAGAAACGGCGGCGGTCGACCACCAGTAATTCCTGACACAATTTCACTTTAGGGTAGGTTAGGGCCATGCTCTCGAGGTTTTCCCAGTGCATAGTCGTACGATAACCATCGAGAATGCCCGCAGCCGCAGCGATATAAGCGGCAGTATCTTGGGTACCAATATCGGCGCCATGATTGGCCTGACGACGAATAAAACCAAGCAGCGCTGATGAAATTTGATCTTGCGGCTGGTAACCAGCACAAATAATTAAGGTTGCACAGTCGAGCTGTGGATTTATGCTGGTATGACTCATTATTTCTATTTCGTCACTGCTGCAGACCAGCCCGCCAAATTCAGAAATTAACTGCCATTGATATAACTCACGATTGCTGGTGCGATTGGCGTGGCGTAATGGCCCTAGCATTGACGTGAGGCCGAACAACGAAAAGCCGGGCACTAACAAAAAATTAATTTTCTGGGGGTAACTCGATGGATTATCACCAAACATTGTTGTATTTCCCTGAGCGATTCAAGACCTCGTTAGTGTCGAAATATATCATTTATTGTGCGAGTTTTGTCAAGTTGTTATTTTTATTGACCGCTAACATGGCTAGAGAGATAACGGTGATAAATAACTGTGAGAGATAACTGTGAGGGATAGTAATGACAAAACAAATGACAGCAAAAATTCCAACCAAATTAATCGTGTTCGAAGCACCGGTCAGTTCTGATTGGATTGATTATAATGGCCACATGAATGACGCTTGTTATGTGGTGGTATTTAGCAAGGCAATTGATGAATTAATGGTACGGTTAGGTTTGGACGAAGCATTTAGAACTGATCATCAGGTGACCATTTATACCCTGCAAAGCATGGTTCATTATTTACGAGAAGTCAGTGAAGCCGAGCCGTTGCGAGTTGAAGTGCAGTTGTTGGAAAGCGATAATAAAAAATTGCGGGTGTTTTTTACCATGTTACATGGCACTAGTGGCCAAGAGCTGGCTGTGATGGAGTCGTTATTGCTACATATCGATATGAAAAGTCACCGCGCTGCACCATTTTTAAGCCAGACTCAAGCTCAGGTCGACGGGATGTTACATGCTCACTCTGCCTTTGAGTTGCCCGCGTTAGCAGGGCGGAGCATTGCGCTTAGTCGTCGCAAATAAAATAATTTCTCAAACAACATTAAGGCAATGGTATCATTAGCTCTTTAGCAGTCAGAGTTTATTTCGTGCAATCTTTTGAGCTTCATCTTGATGTATCCGAACCTACCACCGCAATTTTGTTGTTAAGCGAACACAGCACTTTATCGAAACAACAACTTAAGCAGGTAATGCATAAAGGTGCTGTTTGGCTGACTGTTGGCACTAAAACCGAACGGTTACGCCGGGCCAAAAAATTATTACAAGCTGGGCAGTCAGTGCATTTGTATTATAACGAAGTGGCGCTAAGCGATGACTTTACCAAACCTGAATTAGTGGCTGATTGTGGGGACTATAGTGTGTGGAGCAAACCTAGCGGCATGATGAGTCAGGGTTCTAAGTGGGGCGATCACAGCACCATAACTCGGTTTTCCCAATTAAATTTAGAACCACAACGGCCCGTTTTTATTGTGCATCGGCTCGATCGGGCAACCCAAGGTTTAATTTTGATCGCGCACAGCAAAGGCGCAGTCCAGCAACTAACTCACTTGTTCGAACAGCGTCAAATTAGCAAAAAATATCAAGCGGTGGTCGCGGGTCAATTCCCGGCGAAGCTTGAGTTTGATTTGCCAATTGACGATCGCAGCGCTCAGACGACTGCGCAGTTATTGCAATATGATCCGTTACAAGACCTTTCATTGCTCGACATTAGTATTGGCAGTGGCCGTAAACACCAAATAAGACGCCACCTTTTAAGCGCTAACTTTCCTATTGTTGGTGACCGACTTTATGGTCAAGCGCAGCACCATGAAGCTGACCTACAGCTTTGCGCCTATGCCTTGGCTTTTATTTGCCCGTTAACTGGCGAAAGTAAAAGTTATCAAATCACCCCAGAGCTACTGGTTGCAATAAACAACAGTTAGATTTAGATCAAAAACTCCTATTATTCAATCTATTAATTCTCGTTTTAGATCGCTAGAATAATAAAAATTAATATTTTTTGAAAGTTATTCGGTGGACACAGGTCTTTATATAAGACGCCGGTATGCTCTTGTTCTTTATCGAGCAACTCGCCAACTTACTTCTTCAGCTTAAATTAGGATTTATTATGAATAATAAAGTAATACTCAATACTGCAGTAGCAGCAGCGATTACCCTTGCAGTCGTTAATTCACCAGTAGTAGCAGCCAAAGGTGACATGGAAAAATGTTATGGCGTCGCTAAAGCGGGCCAAAATGACTGTAAAGCTGGCCCAGGTACTTCATGTGCCGGTACATCAACTAAAGATGCTCAGGGTAACGCCTGGATGTTAGTTGCTAAAGGCACCTGTGAAAAGCTAGTTGGTGGCAGCTTAACTGAGAAGTAATTTGATGAGCAGCCCGATCAACCTCGGTGTTGATTCAATTCCCGCTACGGCGGGCGTTGGATTAAAACCCCAGCATTTCGAACATATTTTAGCGGCAGCGCCTAAAGTCGGTTGGTTTGAGATCCACGCTGAAAACTACATGGGCGGTGGTGGGGCAACCCATTATAATTTGACTAAAATTCGTGAGAATTATCCGCTTTCAATCCATGGCGTTGGTTTATCTTTAGGTTCCAGTGAAGGCGTTTGCAGCAATCATTTGAACGCGCTTAAGCAGTTAATTGACCGTTATCAACCCGGTTTAGTGTCTGAACATCTGGCTTGGAGCCGCTACCACTCAACGGTATTAAACGACCTATTGCCGGTGCCTTACACCGAGCAAAGTTTAACGCTGATGGCCCAAAACATCGATTATACTCAAACCGTATTACAACGCCAAATTTTGCTAGAAAACCCATCGAGTTATTTTGAACTGTCAGCCTGTGATTATACTGAAGCTGAATTTTTAGTGAGTTTAGCGCAGCGCAGTGGCTGTAAAATATTGCTCGATGTTAACAACGTGTTTGTTAGCGCCTGTAATCACGGCTTTGATGCCAAACAATATATTACGGCAATTCCTGCAGATTTGGTGGGTGAAATTCACTTAGCCGGGCACTCTGTTCAGTCATTAGCAGGCATGGGCGAGATTAGAATTGACGACCACGGCAGCATCACCTGTGAAGCCGTGTGGCAGCTTTATCAATTTGCTTTAGCGCATGTTGGACCTGTGCCAACGTTAATTGAATGGGATACCGACGTGCCAGCTTGGCCCGTGTTACAAGCCGAAGCTGATAAGGCGCAACATTACCTTAATCAATTAGTTGGGGTGCGAGGTCTTCATGACTAAAAATGCGCTAAACGATTTTCAGCAACAACTATGTCAGCATTTATTGTCGCCGCAGCTTGAGCAGTCAAGTGAACTATTGCTGGCACAGTTTAAGTCTCAGTTTTCGCCAGTAAATGGCGAAAACAAAGGTAAAAACAAAGGTAAAAGCAAAGAGTCTATTGATGGCTTAATCGAAGCTAGAACTCGACTCGACATTTATCGTAATAACGTTATTCATTCACTAAGTTGTGCGATTGGTGATTTGTATCCGATCGTCAAACGCTTGGTGGGTAAGCAATTTTTTAATGGTTTGGCAATTGAATTTGTTCGGCTTTATCCGCCAAATAATAGCGCCTTGGTTTTATATGGTCAGGGCTTTGTCGAGTTTATTGCCCAACATCAGGCCTGTGCTCAGTTACCTTACTTAAGTGATGTCGCCCAACTAGAGTTAATTTGTCACCAGTGTTTTCATGCGACCGATTGCGATAATTTTGAGCCAAGTCAATTGGCTAACATTGCGCCAGAGCAACTGGGATCGCTAAGCTTTACCCTTGATCCTGCGGTGCATTTATTACAGTCGAGCTGGCCAGTTGAAGACATTTGGCAAGAGAACCTTAAGGCGGACCCGCAGCCGCTTAATATTGATCAGGCTGGTGGTTGTTATTTGTTAGTTTTTCGCCGCGAGTTTGAGGTTCAGGTGGTTGATCTTAATCCGCATTGTTTTAACTTTATCAGTCAACTTAGCGCTGGTCATAGCATAGCGCAAGCGTGGCAAGCTACTTTGTTGTTGGCTCAACAATCGGTCAGTGAAATAACCGAGTCGCTTAACGAAGATGAATTAGGGCCGATGTTGGCTTATTTGTTTGGACTGCCACTGTTTAGTGATTTTCGGTTACAGGAACAATTGCAGTAACGATGACAGGAACGCTTACAGAAACAATTACAGGAGCATTAATATGATCAATAACATAGTAGTTACATTGCGAGGTTGGTGTTGCCGTTTACCTAATCAGTTGATTATTTTAGCTGCTCGATTGGCGATCGCAGCGGTCTTTTGGCGCAGCGCCCAAACCAAATTCAGTGGCTGGCAGCTGTTTGGTCAAGATTGGCAATTTTTTAATCTCAATCAATCGACCTTTACCTTGTTTGAATACGAATATGACTTGCCGATTATTGATCCTGAAGTCGCGGCTTATTTGGCAACCTTTGCCGAATTTTGGCTGTCGTTGGCGCTTATTTTTGGCTTGTTTACTCGTTTAAGTGCCTTGGCTTTGCTCGGCATGACTGGCGTTATTCAAATGTTGGTATATCCGGATGCGTGGCCAACGCACATTTTATGGGCCGCAAGTTTACTGTTTTTAATTAAACACGGCGGTGGTTTGTTATCGCTCGATCGTTTGCTGTTTAAAGGCAATGCATAATATAGCCATTAGTATTATTACGAGCAAAAAAACGCCGACAATTGTCGGCGTTTTTGTTTAGACACTAAAAAACTTAATTAAATTAAGCTTCTTTAGTGGCTAAGAACTCGTCGTAAGTACCACGGAAATCATTAATGCCCTGTGGGGTGATTTCTAGAATACGGGTGGCGATTGACGAAACAAACTCACGGTCATGAGAAACGAAGAACATGGTGCCAGCGTAGTTCGCTAGTGCCAAGTTTAGTGCTTCGATTGATTCCATATCCATGTGGTTAGTTGGCTCATCCATTAGCAATACGTTCGGGCTATGCATCATGATTTTACCAAGTAACATCCGGCCTTGCTCACCACCAGAAATTACTTTAACTGACTTACCGATGTCATTTTGCGAGAACAACAGACGACCTAAAATGCTGCGAACTGCTTGCTCGTCGTCACCTTCGTGCATCCATTGAGCCATCCAATCGAATAAACTTAGGTCACTTTCAAATTCGTCTGAGTGATCCTGTGCGTAATAACCAAGGTTCGCGTTATCAGACCATTTCATTTCGCCCGATGTTGCTGCCAAATCACGTTGTAAAATACGTAATAGGGTAGTTTTACCAACACCGTTTTGACCGATAATTGCCACACGCTCACCAACTTCAGTGATCATGTTAAAATCTTTAAAGATGTGGTTATCGTCAAATGACTTGCTTAAACCTTCAATCGTAATTGCATTACGGTATAACTGCTTTTCTTGCTCAAAACGGATATACGGCGTTTGACGGCTAGACGCTTTAACTTCAGCTAGCTGAATTTTGTCAATTTGCTTAGCACGTGACGTTGCTTGTTTTGCTTTAGAAGCATTAGCAGAGAAACGGCTAACAAATGACTGCAGTTCAGCAATTTGTGCTTTCTTCTTAGCATTGTCAGACATTAGCTGTTCACGTGACTGATGTGCAGCAGTCATGTATTCGTCATAGTTACCTGGGAATAATGACATTTCGCCGTAATCAAGGTCAGCCATGTGAGTACATACTGAGTTTAAGAAATGACGATCGTGCGAAATAATAATCATGGTAGATTTACGTTCGTTAAGCACGTTTTCTAACCATTGAATGGTGTCGATGTCCAAGTTGTTGGTTGGTTCGTCGAGCAGTAGAATTTCTGGATCAGAAAATAATGCTTGAGCAAGTAAAACACGAAGTTTCCAACCCGGTGCAACTTCAGACATTGGACCATAATGAAGCGCTTCTTCAATGCCTAGGCCGAGTAACATCTCACCGGCACGAGCTTCAGCGCTGTAACCGTCCATTTCTGCGAATTCGGTTTCTAAATCCGCAACGCGCATGCCATCGGCATCGCTCATTTCTGGCATTGAGTAAATGCGGTCACGTTCTTCTTTAACGGTCCACATTTCTTTGTGACCCATGATCACAGTATCGATAACCGAAAAGTCTTCGAACGCGAACTGATCTTGGCCCAACACGCCTAAACGCTCGCCAGTATCGACTGATACGTTGCCAGAAGAAGGCGTTAAGTTACCGGTTAAGATCTTCATAAACGTTGATTTACCACAACCGTTTGCGCCGATAAGACCATAACGATTACCGTTACCAAATTTAACCGAAATGTTCTCAAACAACGGCTTAGCGCCAAATTGCATGGTGATGTTAGCTGTAGAAATCAATGTAATTTACTCTTAAGTGATTTAATAAAGTTTAGGAGATTTTTGCTGCGCTAAGCGCAAGGTTTAAATTCCTAAAAAAGCGGCATATTTTAACCGTTTGGGCAGCTAATTACTATCTTTGATTTATTTGATGTGGTTGCTGTGTGACATGGCACCGCTATCAACTTGCGTTCGTTGACGAGATAATAGCGATCAAAAATTAATTAGCCAAAAGCACGGTTAACTTTTCTACTTGTTGCGTTAACTGGTCAACCCGGCGCTCTAGTTCGTCAATCCGCTGGTTGGCGTCTGACTGAGGCTGTGGCGAAGGCTCGGTAGTGCTAGCAGGTATTTGTTCTGGCACGATTTTTTCAGGCGCGCTTAGCTCACTAAACAACTGAGCATAACGAGATTCACGCTTGCCCGGTTCGCGCTCGAGCTTGGCGACTAACTGACCTTCGCAGTGATCACTTAAACTGCTTAGGGCCGCTTCTACTTCGTCAACATTAGTAAAATCAGCTAATCGGTTAGATCGGGTTCTTAACTCACCCGGAGTTTGCGGGCCACGCAATAACAATAGACAGACAATAGCGCGCTGCTGGGGTGTAAACTGCAAGCTGCCAAATTCGGTGTTACAAAAACGGTGCTTGTATTTAATGATCCGGCTGCCAAAACCGGTTTGCTCACCAACTAGGTGCTGTGTGGTTAATTGATCTAACAGATCTTGAACCTCGGATTCGGTGAGATCCATCACTGGCTCGCGGCTACTTTTTTGATTGCAAGCATTGGTCAGGCTATTTAGCGATAAAGGATAGTGATCTGGGGTGGTTGTTTCTTTTTCTAGTAATACCCCAATCACTCGAGATTGCTCGGCCGTTAGTTTGAACATTATCTTAATCTCCTGATCTTGCAAAATTTTATCCTAACCTATTTACCTTGGTCGGTCATTGACTTGTTATCAATAACCTTAATTATTAGGGTTTTAGCCATAAAACTTAATTGACCAGCTGTCAAATAATGAATAAGCAACTAGCCACATTATCAAGCCAATTATGACATCAATGGTTTGCTTAACTTTAGGGCGACTGAGGTAAACCGAGAGCTTGGCAGCTCCAATTGCAAGACAATAAAACCACACCACCGACGCAGACATCAGTCCGAGCACAAAATAGACCTTGGCCGAGCCATGGTATTGACTGCTGACACTACCAAGCACCATCACCGTGTCGATGTAGACATGAGGATTAAGGAAAGTAACCAGCAAACTGGTGATAAGCACATATTTTAATGACTTTTTCTTAGCTGCTTGGTTTAAATCGGAATTGTTTAGCGTCAACGCTTGCTTAAATGACATTGAGCCGTAGGCCAGTAAAAATATAATACCCGCCCAAGTTAGCGCACTATACATCAGGTCGCTGGTATTCATTAATGTGCCGCTGGCAATAACACCCAAACCGATTAAGGATACGTCGTAGATCGCGAATAAGGTCGCGGTTGTTAAATGATAATTACGATTAATGCCGTTATTTAATATCATCGAGTTTTGCGCGCCAATAGGTAAAATCATACTAAGACCTAGGCTAAAGCCTTTTGCTAACACTAATATGCTCATGAAGAAATTCCGCTGATTGATTTGATGCCTTATTGTGAACTTGAAATGTTAAGTAATAAAATTAATAATATTTATTTATCATTAGCTCAGCTAATGTTGAGGGTGCCTGTTAATGAGGGTGTCTATTGATGAGGAGTATCAATTAATGAAGTTTGACTATAAGTTGCTCGACGCACTAAATGCGGTAATGGCGCACCAAAGCTTTGAACAGGCAGCGGCTAAATTATTTATTACCCAGTCGGCCGTATCGCAAAGGATTAAGTTGCTCGAAGAAACGGTTGGTCAGCCAGTCATTGTGCGCAGTCAGCCCATTACCGTGACTGCGGCCGGCGAGAAGCTATTACGCCACTTTCAGCGAGTTCAGCAGCTTGAAAATGAGCTATTACCCGATTTATTACCCGATGTTCCAGTGCAGCCAATTAAGATCGCGCTCGCGGTGAATGCCGACAGTGTCGCGACTTGGTTTCTTGATGCGATAGCGCCAATCTTAAAAAATAATTTGGTAGAGCTCGATTTAATTATTTGCAATGAAAGCCGCAGTATCGACAAATTACGGACCGGTGAGGCTATTGGTGCGGTAAGCCGGCAAAGTAAGCCACTCGCTGGTTATCAATCATTCAAGCTCGGGCGGGTTGATTTTATCTTAGTTGCTTCGCCTGAATTTAAGCAACGTTACTTTGCACAGGGCATTAGTGCGCAGACGCTAATGCAGGCACCGGGCATTAGTTATGATCATAACGATGATATGCATGTGCGCTTTATTGCTGAGCACTTTAAGGTCGATGCCAGTGATTATTACTGTCACAGTGTACGTTCTTCAGAAGCTTTCGTTGATTTGGCCAAAAAAGGAGTCGCTTATTGCTTGATCCCGACCTTGCAAATTGAAGATGAGTTAGCGCGGGGCGAACTAATAAACTTATGTCCCGATAAACGGTTAATTGATATTTTATATTGGCATAGTTGGATCTTGGTGAGTGGCATTAATAAAACCTTGTCGCAAGAAATCGTCCGTTATGGCCAGCAAGTGTTAATGAACTAACCCTTTAACTTGCTAACAATAGCAGCTTACCTGTCAGGACATTCGCCAGCCAAAGCTGTTTGTTGAGGCTGGCGACTTTACTTAAAACTTACAGCTTAAAGCGGGCAACCTGAGTATTGAGATCACTGGCCAATGCCAACAGCTGTTGACTTATCTGCTCGCCGCGCAAGGTATCATCGCTTGATTGCTCTGCGACATTGCGAATGTCGATTACATTGTAGTTAATTTCTTCTGCCGCAATATTTTGCTGAGTAGCGGCATTAGATATTTGGGCATTTAACTGATCTAACTCTTTTATTTGGTCGGTTATGCTTGTTAACAGCTTGGCGACATCGGCGACATTGTGGGCCTTTTGGTTAGCTTGAGCGCTGACACTATGCATTGAAGCGACAGCTTTGACCGCGGTTTGCTGTAAATTAGTAATGGTCAGTTGAATCTCCTTGATTGAATCGCGAGTTCGGGTTGCCAGCAACCTTACTTCGTCGGCTACCACCGCAAAACCGCGCCCTTGCTCGCCAGCTCTGGCCGCTTCAATTGCCGCATTTAATGCCAGTAAGTTGGTTTGCTCGGCAATTTTAGTTATCACCTCCAAAATACTGCCGACTTCATTGGTTTTAGTGCTTAGGTCTTCAATTAATTGGCTATTGATTTGAATTTCGGATGCAAGATCATTTATGCCATCACGTGCCAGTAACGCCAACGATTGGCCTTGGCTAGCGTCATTATTAGCGGCAATCGATTTTTCAGCGGCGTATTTGGTATGTTGTTCAACTTCACTGGCTGAAGCGTCTAGCTCGTTGATCGCCGCTGCCACCGATTCTGTCGCGGTTTTTTGAGTTAACACGGCTTGCTTAGTTAGTTGTGCCATCTCGCTCACCTCTTGGGCTGTTTGAGTTAACGCAAGTGTGGCTTGGGCGACATGGCTAAAACTGTGTTTAAATTTTGCCATCATTGAATTTAATGCTTGGCTCACGGCGCCAAGTTCATCGGGATGGTGGACAGTAATTATTTTATTCAGGTCGAGATTTTGTTCAATATCGCTAATGGTTGCCCGTAATCGGCGCAGACGATTGAAAATTAAGCGTTGCAAAATAATCGCTAATAATACGAAACCAATCATAATAATGGCCAACTGTAGCAGGCTGCTTTTAATTAACGCATGCACAATCTCTTGATCGCTGTCTGACATATCATAGCTAACTTTTACCGCCCCTAAAATTTCACCTTCGGTTGCTTGATGGCAACCAAGGCAGTTGGTGCCAAGATAGTCTGCACTGGCTTTCATCGGCAAGATTATTTGCATCACTCGATGGCCATCTTGTTCAATAATTTCGATTGATCGGGTACCTGATAATCCGAGGCGGTCAAAGTCGCTCTGTGCTTTTTGATCTTCAAAACCAGGGCCGTATAACTCAATGACTTTGTCGGCTCGAATAATTTTTGCCCCGGTAATGTTGTCGTGACTTTGGACTTTTTGTTGGTAAATCTTGCGGTTGGCCATCGAGCCAGACAACATCATGGTGTTGACCGAGTCAAAATAATTTTTGGCCAAACTTTCGATATTGGCTTCGACAAACTTTTCGGCCATTTGTCGCTGCTGCTGATAAAAAAACAACACACTGGAAACTAAAATGCTCAAGCCGATCAGTGTCAGCGCTAATTTAATTTTGATCGACAGACTTGCCATTATTTTATTCATTGCTTAATCCATTGTTATGGTCAAAATTGCAGAAACTAGCTCTTTTGTACCATAGAAATAAAGCTGACTTTTTGACTTAAAATAAGAGAATGAGCAATAAAACTATCGAGTGAGTTGATGGGAAATCGTTTAAATATTGGGGAGGGTTCGGAATAGGGCATAAGCAAAGACATCCGTGTCCGTGCTTTTGTTTAGGGAAATGCTTCTTCACCAAATAGTTATTGACCAAATAATGGCGCACCAAAATATATTTGGGCGACAGTGTTAAGGAAAATAGCTAATAAGACCACCGGAATAAAGGTGCTAAGTGAAAAGTTAATATATTTTTGGGTCAGTGACCCCTGATATTTATCATTACCGATACTGAGCTCTTGGTTTAACGAATGCTTTTTCCAGCGGAAGCTGACAAATAAACACAGTAACAAACCGTTTAGCGGTAAAATGGTATCGTAGAACAGATCATAAACAAGATCGAAGAACGATTTAACATTGCCACCGTAGTTGGTTACTTCTGTTAACCAGCTCACCATGCCAAATGAAGCCGCGCACAATAACGTTAGCAAACCACCAAACACCGCAATGCTCGACAGCGCTTTTTTACGTGTTTGCTGCTTTTCATCGATAAGGTAAGCAACGGGCACTTCAATTAGCGACACCAACGAAGTGATCGCGGCAAAAAATACTAACAAGAAAAACAGCGTCGCAATTGCACTTGCTCCAACAAAGCCAATGCTGACTTGCAGCGTCAGGAAGATCTTTGGCAGCAATACAAAAATAAGACTAATCGATGAGTTGCTTAGTTCAGCGGTATTAACGTTAGGATCAAACGAGAAAATAGCCGGTAAAATCAGTAAACCTGCAATAAATGCGACGCTAGTATCAGCCAGCGCAACAAATTTTGCTGAGTTAACGATATTGGTGGTTTTGCTCAGGTATGAACCATAGGTAATTAACACACCCATGCCTAATGACAATGAAAAGAACGCCTGCGATAGGGCATTATTAATGACCGACGCGGTGATCTTGCTCATGTCAGGGATAACATAAAAAGCGACGCCAGCTAGTGCATTGTCTAGTGTTAAGACAAAGGCCACTAAAGCCAGTAGCATGATAAGTAATGCCGGCATCATTATTTTTGATACCTTCTCAATGCCTTGCTGAACCCCAAGTTTTAAAATGATATAAACAATCAACGCAACTAAGGCTAATGATATAAACACATAAGGGCTATTAACGAACGCGCCAAAGCTGCCATCGGCGGCTAAGTATTCAAGTTGGCCAAATATAGCCATCAGTAAATACCCTAAAATCCAGACACTGATTACGGTATAGAAAACGGCAATCATAAAGGGTGTAATTACCCCAATAACTCCGGTGATGCGCCATAACGGGTTTTGGTTTGACAATTGACCAAAGGCGCCAACCGGACCTTTATTGGTTTGGCGACCCATCGCCAGTTCTGCAGCCATAATTGGCAAGCAAATAGCGACCACGAAAATCGCATATATAATTAAAAATGCGCCACCACCATTTTTAGCGGCGTTGACAGGGAAACCGACCAAATTTCCAATCCCGACAGCTGATCCTGCAGCTGCTAAGATAAAACCTAATCGAGAACTAAAATGTTCTCTTTCTTTACTCATTTGTAACAGACCTTTTTGCTGGGTTAAATTTTTTGCGGCGCGATGCTAGCAAGCTTTTAAGCCGATGTCGCTCGTTAGATTGGTTAAGCACCTACCGATGTTTATATTTGTAAGCCAGCATACGTAATTGATTGAATTGTGCTTATTTTATATGCTGACAACGCCAGCGCTAGCCCGTAAAATAGCGCACTAATAATTAACAATAACGGCCAAACTATGCGCAGCATGCAACATGACGAGGTTCCCGAGACCATAAACTGGTCGGTTTTTAAAACCTTAGTACCTTATTTGACTGAATATAAAGGTCGGATGTTTTTAGCGTTACTGTGTTTAGTTTTTGCTAAAATAGCGACCGTTGGTTTGCCCTTTATTCTCAAGCATATTGTTGATTCTCTCGACGGTGATAAGTTGCAAGTTATGGTTGCCCCGGTGATGCTGGTGGTCGCTTATGGTGTGCTTAGATTAGCGCTGGTATTGTTTGGTGAATTGCGTGATACCCTCTTTGGCCGGGTTACCGAACGGGCGATGCGCCGACTTGGGCTTAGAGTGTTTAACCATTTACATCAGCTTGATCTCGATTTTCATTTAAACCGCCAAACCGGTGGTTTATCGCGCGACATGGATCGCGGCGTCTCGGGCATCAACTTTGTAATGCGTTTTATGATCTTTAATATTATCCCGACCCTAATCGAGTTTATATTTGTGGTGGCGATTTTATTATTCAATTACGGCATTAGTTTTGCGTTGGTGATCGTGCTGGCGGTAGTCAGTTACGCGATGTATTCAGTTAAGGCGACACAGTGGCGCACCCAGTATATTCGTGAGGCGAATTTGGCTGATTCGAGCAGTAATAGCCGGGCGATTGACAGCTTACTTAATTATGAAACGGTTAAATATTTCGGAAACGAGACTTATGAGGCCAATCGTTACGACGCCGAGCTGGCTAAGTGGGAGCTCGCCAAGCGCAAGAATCGGCTGTCGTTATTCACCCTTAATGGCGGACAGGCTTTTATTATTGCGCTCGCGATGACCGCCATGATGAGTTTGGCTGCTTTTGAAGTCGCGGCGGGCACAATGACTCTCGGCGATTTTGTGCTGATTAACGCCTTTACGATGCAAATTTTTATGCCGCTTAACTTCCTTGGTTTTGTCTACCGAGAAATTCGTGGTTCGCTGGCCAGTATCGAACAAATGTTCTTATTATTAGCCAAACAACCGCAAGTACAAGACAGCCCCAATGCCCAAGCATTAGTAACAACCCGTGGTGAAATTCGGTTTGAGCAGGTTGATTTTCATTACCAAGCGCAGCGACCCATCTTAAAGAACATCTCATTTTACATTGGCGCCGGCCAGAAAGTTGCGGTGGTTGGTGCAAGTGGCGGTGGTAAATCGACCCTAGTTAAATTACTATTCCGCTTTTACGATGTCTGTGGTGGAAAAATATTAATTGATGGCGTCAATATTAGCGAAGTGACCCAGCAATCACTGCGCCAAGCGATTGGCATTGTGCCACAAGATACGGTGTTATTTAATGACACTATTTTTGAAAATATTCGCTACGGTCGTCCCGCTGCCAGCAAGCAACAAATTAATGATGCGATTGATCTTGCTCATTTACGAGGTTTTATTGACAGCTTGCCTGATGGCGATTGCACCTTAGTCGGAGAGCGTGGCTTAAAACTCTCAGGTGGTGAAAAACAACGAGTGGCGATTGCGCGTACTATTTTGAAAAATCCGGCGATTTTAGTGTTCGACGAAGCAACGTCATCATTGGACAGCTACAGTGAGCAGCAGATTACAAATGCGATTAATGGTATTGCTAAAACCACCACCAGTTTAGTGATTGCCCATAGGTTGTCGACTATTGTCGATGCCGATACTATTTTAGTGATGAAAGCCGGCGAAATTGTCGAACAAGGCAATCATCATCAATTATTACAACAAGATGGAGAATATGCCGCTTTATGGCGACTTCAACAAAACAAAGAGTTAAGTTAATGAATATTTCAGCAATCCAAACCTATTCACGGCAGCTAAAAAACAACAAAGTATTTGAGCTGTTTGTGATTATGATTATTGTATTGTCCGCCTTATTAATCGGCGCTAAAACCTACGATATTCCGGCATATGCCCTCGGTGCCCTTAAATTGATGGACTGGTTTATTACTGGGATCTTCTTATTTGAAATTTTGATCCGTTTTATTGCTGATGAAGACAAAAAACGCTTTTTTACTAAGGGCTGGAATATTTTTGATAGCCTAGTGGTAATTGTCAGCTTAATCCCGGTCGAAGACAGTGAATTGGCGCTGGTGGGGCGACTTATCCGCATTTTCCGAGTGATGCGAATGGTTTCATTTGTGCCAGAACTTCGGTTGTTGCTTAACTCGTTATTAAGAGCCTTGCCGCAACTGGGTTATGTGGTGTTGTTAATGTTTATTATTTTTTATATTTACGCCGCGGTTGGCAGCAGTTTCTTTGGCGTGATTAACCCTGATTTGTGGGCTGATATTTCTATTTCAATGCTAACGTTGTTCCGGGTCATGACCTTTGAAGATTGGACCGACGTAATGTATGAAGTCATGGCGGTATATTCAATTGGTTGGGTCTACTTTTTGTCTTTCATTTTCTTAACGACTTTTGCTTTCCTTAATATGGTGATTGGCATTGTGGTTAACGTGCTTGAAGATGAACATGCCAAAGAACAAGCGATTCAAGACAAGATAGATGGCAAGTTAACGATTGACGATTTGTCGCGCCAAATTGAAGAACTTAAACAGTTAATTTCGGCAAAAAACTAGGGTTAATTAGTTTGGGCTAAATCCTCTTATCCGGTGCTCGGATTATTTGGCCCAAACTAAAAATAATACTTAATCTCAAGACTAATAAAGTCATCCTGACGTAGCATATACAACGTTGAGTCTTGGGGTTTGCTGTTAAAAGACCAAGCAGCTAGCGACAGTTTGAAATTTTCACCGACCCGTGTACTGGCTTCAACCAAAATGCTGTGGTTGCCGTTGGCCAAGTCAATATTAATGCCCGCCAAAACTTCAGACGAACTAAAATCATTAAAGGCTAAGCGAGCCGCGACAAACGTGGTGTCACTAAAGGCAGAATAGGGATGTTGATCGTAGTTATACTCCAGCAATAAGCCCAAATCGCTATTGCCCTGATTAAACCCGACCAATGTATACTCCAGCCCTGCTGTAACCGCGGCGTAGCTATCACTGGCTAAAATTCTGCCCGAGTTACGTAGCGCTGTTGGTAAAGACTTTTGCTTGAAATACCTTGCCTCAAACTTCCATAAAAAGTCGTCGATAGCCGCCTGCGCGTCGATGCTTACTTGGCTGATTTGACGATGGTACGGGGTGATATCTGTTGGGCTGGTTACAATATAGTCGGGTTCTCTAGAGGTGCCCTTAAAAGCGCTAAGAGCGACGTCCCAATCGCCGATGGTTTGGTTTAACCTTAACGCAAAGTCATGGTGATTTTGACCCGCTGACGACTGATATAATACTTGGTCGCTTACCGCAAGTTGCGTTCGTAGCCGGCCTTTGACACCAGCATACAAAGGCTGGCGAAAGTAAGGCAGTAGAAATAGATCAAGACTGCCCCAATCTTGAATCCAGCTCAATTGCGCCATCGGTTGACCCAGTTTGTCTTCACCATCGGGTGATTCGATTAAGTCGGTTTGGTTAATGATATCGACTAAATGACGCGACTCAGTAACGCCCCAAAATACTATTTTCGAACCCAGTGACAGCTCGAAGTCAGCGGTGAGGTGCTGCCAGTATGCTTGTTTTAATTCAAGATGGCTGCGCTGATCATCACTAAAATCTTTGCGGCCAAAGGTGGTGACAGTTAAACTATCGTTGCCCTGGGGCGCTTGCCAGTAAAGCTCAATGTCGCCAGTGATACTGGTTTGATTATTGGTTTGCCTGGGATCGAGCGCAGTTTGCCAAAAGTAACGCTGCTCAAGGCCAACCGAGCCACTAACACTTATTTCTGCTTGTGCCTCTGATAACACGGTTATGCTACTAACTATTAACACCAAGCTAGTAATAGCCAAAAATCGTTGCTTTATGGTCATTAACGCGCTCGCTTTAAGGTGTTTTTGTTAAAATCTTTGGCGGTTAAACCGGTATCAAACCTAATGTTCGAGCTGATTATTTCGGTAGTTTTTCCAGTTAAATGATTGGTCATCGTGGCTTGGTGAGCACGCCAAAACTGATCATTATATAATTTGAAATCACTGGCGATTAGAGTTTTTAAGTGCGATTTTTTACGATCATAAAATTCGACTTTATGAACCCGGTAATGAGCTTGGTCGATCCAGCTGATTAACTTGCTATAACCCGAATATTTGTCGGTGGGAATGCTTTGCACCACATAACAGGTTTGATCGCTGCAGGCTTGGTCTTTAAGGTATGTGAAACTAAACTTTTCAATTTCAAATGAGGCCATATCTTCATACGAAAACTCGCTGCCCATAAAGGGCCCCGATTTGTTGCGCGACGAAATACGTTTAACCCGTTTTAACGCCGGCAAATAAAGCCACTGATCATCGTTTTTACTGTTGTGTGAAAAACTTAAAAATGCGGTGCCCTTAATGTCTCTGGGCGTATCAAAAATGGTCAAGGCTTTGTCACCATCATCGCTGACTTCTAATGACTTGTTGCGCAGTTTTCGTTTGCTTTGGTCGCCTTGCTTGTTGCGTAAAATCATCAGTGAATCTGATTGTGAGCTAACCCAGCCACGATCGGCGGCTTTTCTGGCATTGGCTATTTCTAACCCTTGTTCAGCGGGTGTTTGGGCCCATAATGCTGCTGACAATGGCAGTGTGACGATCAATAGTGTGCTAAATTTAATGCTCATGTTGCACCTCCTTGGGATCGGTGGGCGAGATAGGATTATCAGAGGTTGTTTGGTTGTCAAAAATCAACAACATTGCCGGTAATAAAATGAAATCTACCAGTAACGCAATGACAATAATGATTGCTGTAAGCAAACCCATGTCGCTATTCAAGGTGAAATTAGACAGGGTTAAAATGGAAAAACCAATGGCCAGCACAATAGTCGTGATCAGCAATGCGCGACCAACCAATGAGAAAGAAGAACGAATGGCATCGCTGGTACTAAGGCCGCTATTTTTGGCGAGCTGATACTTACTGAGGAAGTGAATGGTGTCATCTACTACGATGCCAAGGGTAATGCTGGTGACGACTGACAGCGCTAAATTAATTTGGCCATCGAGCATACCCCAAATACCAAACCCAAGGGCGGCCGGCGCAATATTGGGCACCAGACTAATCAAGCCCAAGCGCACCGACTTTAATGATAAACCCACTAAGAATGAAATAAGTACTAATGCGACCGCCGAACCTATTAACATGCTAACCATGTTGCGATCGCCAATGTAGGCAAAAATCAGATTGGTGCTGGCAATGCTGACCGACAGTTGCGGCGCAAACTTGGCAAACCACGCGTAGCTGCGTTGCTCGATGGAAATAACCTCACTGCTGCCTAAGTTAGTAAAATTAGCACTGACTCTAGTGGCTGATTTGGAGACATTAAGCATATTGTTTAGATCTAAGCCATAAGGCAGGCTCATTTCATACATTAATAGATATTGAGCTGATAATTCACGAGACTCGGGCAGTTGGTAATACGTGGGGTCGTCGCCATGCATATTTTTATTAAGGCGTTTAACGATGGTGGTAATGGCTGATACATGATCTGTTTCTGGTTGGGACAATAACCATTGCTCAAACGCAGCAATGGTTTTAAGAAATTCGGGCTCATTGATGCCATTTTCCTCGCCGCTATCAATGGCGTAATCGAGCTGGGATAAACCGGAGAGGTGATCTGACATGTAATCGGTTGACTGTCTAAATTCGGTTTTAGTTGAAAAATAATCAATCGCGACATCGTTGATCACGTTGTTAAATAATTGCGAACTAATCGCGACAACTGCCAGGGTGGCAAGCAGGGCGACTTGTCGGTAACGACTAATGATGAAATTAGCTAAGCTGACAAATCCGCGGTTACTGCTTGATTGGTCTACTACCTTTAATGGAATTAGCGCTAGCAGCGCTGGGAATAGCGTGACCGAAAAAGCAAAAGCTAACATCACACCAATGGCGACTAAGTTGCCCAAGTCGTTCATCGCTGGCGAGTAAGAAAAATTAAGGGTTAAAAAACCAATGCTGGTGGTTATGCTAGTGAGTAAAATGGGGCTAAAGTTAAGCTGATAACTGTTAATAATACTCTGATACTTGGTTTGCCCTTGCGCAAGAAAATAAAGTACCCCTGCTACAATGTGCACACAGTCGGCGACAGCCAAGGTCATGACAATAGTCGGCACATTAACCGTGGTGGTGGTTATATCCATGCCAAGCCAACCGGCTAGGCCCATCGTACTGACAATGCTGGTAATAATAATGACTAAGGTCGCTAATGTTGCATTTAACGAGCGCAACAACAAGCCTAGTACGATGACAACCGTGGCAAACATCGCGGGGATTAAAGTGCTGGCGTCATGTTGTGCTTCAGATGCAAAGGCTCGATTCATTTCAATAACCCCTGAGGTGAAAATATCTATCTCGGGATACAGCAAACGATATTGTGCCACTAAGCTGTCAACGTAATCACCGGTTTGTGGCAGTTCCTTTATTAAATCTTGGCCGGGCAATTGAATAGTGACGTTAACGACGGTTGAGTCGCCGTTGGCGGCAACTAATTTGTGCAGCAACAGTGGCTCATTAAGGGCCACGGCTTTAATGTTCGCAATTTTTTCAGAATTAAGATCTTCAACCTCCAATAACAAGTCCTCGACTAACAAGTCATCATCTTCAGATTGGGTATGCTGATAGTTGCTAATAGAGTCGACTCGCAGCGAGTGCGGAATTTGCCAGGCTTGATCGGTCAGTTGCCACACTAGTGTTAGGGCTTTGGCGGTAAAAACAGTGCCGTTTTTGGGTGCGATAATAATCGCGACATTATCGCTTTTATTATACGTTGCCTGCATTTGATCAAAAGCAATCAATTTAGGATCTTCGGGACCAAAAAATACTCGGTGATTACCATTAAATTGTAATTGAGCTAAGCCAATCGCAGCGACAATTATCAGACACAGGCAACCAAGTACGATTAGCCATCTTGAAGTAATTAACCGTTGGGCAAACTGCGTGACCATTGTTTGGCTCCTATTTAAACCGTGTGCGTGCGTTGTTTAATTAACAACTGGACGGATATTTTGAAATTATAGTCGAGTTCACGCTAACTGATTTTTATTTTTAGCAATGAACACAAGCTTACTTGTAATAAATGCAACATATCTCGGGTTGTTTTGCTTGATATTGGTTCTTTTGTTAGGTAATGTTGTAATTAAACTACATTTGGTAGCTTGGACATAGCAACGGAGTTTCAATTATGGCGATTAGAATAGCAATAAACGGGTTTGGTCGAATTGGCCGCAATATCTTGCGTGCAATTTATGAAAGCAATCAACAGACTGAATTTAAGCTGGTCGCGATAAATGACTTAGCGGACACTGCAACCAATGTTCATTTAACTAAATATGACTCAGTTCATGGCACCTTTAATGCGCAAGTTAGCCACGAAGCTGATGTAATGACGGTTAATGGTGATAAAATTGCAATGTATAGTGAACGTAACCCTGGGCATTTACCTTGGGCTAAATTAGGCGTTGATATTGTTTTTGAATGCAGTGGTATTTTTACATCAAAAGAAGCTGTTCAGCCGCACTTAACTGCGGGCGCGAAGAAAGTAATTATTTCTGCCCCTGCTAAAAATGTTGATGCGACCGTGGTTTACGGCGTTAATCATGACACTTTAACCAGCGACATGACCGTAATCTCTAATGCCTCTTGTACCACCAACTGCTTGGCACCTTTTGCCAAAGTACTTAATGACGAAATTGGTATTGAGTCAGGTCTAATGACCACCATTCATGCTTATACTAATGATCAGGCATTGTCTGACAGTTGTCATAGTGATTTACGCCGTGCTCGAGCTGCGACCTTGTCGATGATCCCAACAAAAACCGGCGCTGCTGCCGCAGTTGGTCTAGTTGTTCCTGAACTTAAGGGCAAATTTGATGGCCTGGCCGTTCGTGTGCCAACATCGAATGTGTCATTGGTTGATTTAAACTTTATTGCTGCGCGTGAAACGAGTGTAGAAGAAATTAATCAATTAATTGAAACCGCAGCGAGTAGCGCTCCTTTATCTAAAGTACTGGGTGTTAACCACTTACCTTTAGTTTCTGTCGATTTTAATCATAATCCACTGTCGTCAATATTCGATGCAACGCAAACCCGCGTATCTGGTCGCTTAGTTAAAGTGATGGCTTGGTACGATAACGAGTGGGCCTTTAGTAACCGGATGCTCGACAATGCCAAAGCATTAATGGCGGCGCCTGCGGCCAAAGAAGTGAGCGCGAGCAACGAAGCGACGTTAATTAGTTAAGCAAACTGAAATTTAGGCTATTAGCATAAATTACGGTAATATCTAATGACTTAACATCAACTCGGCAATGTTCATGACTGAAAAATGGCTGCAAATTATTGCCGTGGTTAAACTAATTCCTGCGGGGAAAGTTGCCAGTTATGGTCAAGTTGCAGACTTGGCTGGTTTGCCACGGCGAGCTCGTTTAGTTAGCACTGCCTTAAAAGCGAATGATAACCCCGAGGTGCCTTGGCATCGAGTGGTTAACAGTCAAGGTAAAATAGCGATCCCAGCGAGTGAACCTAGCCATCAATTGCAATTGAGCTTATTACGTAGTGACGGTGTTATAGTGAGTGGTAGCCGAGTTGATTTTAAAAAGTATCGTTGGCAACCAAGCTTGGCCGCTTTGCTGTTTGAATTAAATTTTTGAAGACATTTTAGATGTGAGTAATATGAGACACAATAAAGAAACAGATCTCGTTATTTTTGGTTGCTTAGGTGACCTATCCCGCCGTAAATTATTACCTGCGTTATATCAATTGGAGTTGGCCGGTCTACTGGCACCAAGCAGTCGCATTGTTGGTGTTTCACGACAAGAGCATAGCCAACAAGAATTCCAACTGTTGGTCGAGCAAAGCTTAACAGAATTTGTCGGCCCAGCATTAAACCAAGATGTAGTGGCCCGCTTCGTCAGTAAAATTGACTATGTGAAATTAGACAGCCGCAACAGTGAAAATTTTGAATCTTTAGCGCAAACCTTAGGTTTCAAAGACCAGAAAACACCACGGATAGTGATTAACTATTTTGCGGTGCCCGCATCGATTTATGGCGAAATATGTCATGGTCTGGCTAGCGTTGGCCTAAACCATCCGCAATCACGCGTAGTCTTAGAAAAACCTATTGGTTCTAGTTTGTTTACTTCTAATGAAGTAAACGATCAGGTTGCTCAATACTTTACCGAACAACAGATTTACCGAATTGATCACTATCTTGGCAAAGAAACCGTGCTTAACTTGCTCGATTTACGCTTTGCCAATTCATTATTTGCCTCGCAATGGGACAACCGCAGCATTGATCATGTGCAAATTACCGTAGCAGAAGAAGTTGGCATTGAAGGGCGCTGGGGTTATTTTGACCAAGCGGGTCAAATGCGCGACATGCTGCAAAATCATTTAATCCAAATATTAAGTTTGGTTGCAATGGATCCGCCATTAAGTCTTGATGCTGATAATATTCGAGATGAAAAAGTTAAAGTACTTAAAGCGCTACGACCAATTAATATTGATAACGTTAATGAAAATACTGTGCGCGGCCAATATAAAAAAGGCTTTATTGATGGTGCTAAAGTACCGGGTTACCTCGAAGAAGAGGGCGCTAACCTGCATAGCACCACCGAATCTTTTGTTGCATTAAAAGTTGAAATTGATAATTGGCGTTGGGCCGGCGTGCCGTTTTATATTAGAACCGGCAAACGCATGACCTCGAAGGTTTCTGAAATAGTGGTTTATTTTAAAAACCCATCACATAATCTATTTAAAGAATATTACAAAGAGTTACCGCCAAACAAACTGACCATTCGACTGCAGCCCGAAGAAGGGGTTGAAGTGCAAATGCTTAATAAAGTACCTGGATTAGAAGAAACCCAGCGCTTGCAAACAACCAAACTCGATTTAAGTTTTAATGAAGCCTTCAAAAACACGCGCATAGCCGATGCATACGAGCGTTTATTACTGGAGATTATTAACGGCAATCAAGCGTTATTTGTGCGTCGTGACGAAGTTGAAGCGTCGTGGCAATGGTGTGACAGTATTCTGTCTGCATGGGCTACTACCGGACAGTCATTAAAACCTTACCCGGCCGGAACTTCTGGCCCCGTTGCATCAGTGGCATTAATTGCCCGTGATGGCCGTGCGTGGGACGAATAAAATGAATATTATTGAATTTGAACACAACGATGATGCGGTAATTCATTTAGCCAACAGCATCGGCCAAGATCTTGCAGCGGCGATAACACGTCAAGGTCATGCCAGCTTATTAGTGTCTGGCGGAAAATCACCCATCGCTTTATTTAACCGTTTAAGCCAGCTACCACTCGATTGGCACAAGGTTACTATATCCTTAGTTGACGATCGCTGGGTTGAGGCTAACCATAGTGATAGTAATGAGCTTTTAGTGTGTACTCACTTACTCATAAACCTAGCCAGTGCTGCGACCTTTATTCCTTTGGTTGGCGAGCAAAGCGATGCCCATGCTGGGCTTGACGATGCAATTTTGCGGGTTAAACCACTCGAAAATGGAGCCGATGTGATGGTGCTAGGCATGGGAGTAGACGGTCATACAGCGTCAATTTTCCCTTGCTCAGCTCAGGTCGCAACCGCGATGGCACCTGATAATAAGCAGCAGCTTATAGTGACCATCCCAACAACAGCACCTTATCAACGCATTAGTGTCACCCTTAATCAAATTATCGCAGCGAAAAAGCTCTATTTACCCTTAGTAGGATCAGCCAAAGTCGCTGTATTTGAACAGGCGTGTGAGATTGAAAATTATCAAACGATGCCGATTGGTGCCGTTATTGCGCAGCACGCAGCACTGGAAGTGTTGATCAGCCGAACGGCGTAAACCGACCAGATTAGAGAGTAGTTATGAATAACGTAATAGAAAAAGTCACTTTAAGAATTATTGAGCGTAGTCGGGCAACTCGACAAGCCTATTTAGAAAAAATTACCGCAGCTCGAAGCGAAGGGCCACTGCGCCAAGTATTATCTTGTGGCAACTTTGCCCACGCAGTTGCCGGCTGTGGTAAAGAAGTAAAAACGGATCTTGGTTCGTTAACCAAATCCAATATTGCGATCGTGTCGGCGTATAACGACATGCTTTCAGCGCATCAGCCTTACGAAGTATATCCACAACAAATCAAAGCAGCGCTAGCCCGCGAAGGCAGTGTTGCCCAGTTTGTGAGTGGCGTACCGGCGATGTGTGATGGCGTTACTCAAGGTCAGCCTGGCATGGAGCTAAGCTTATTAAGTCGCGATGTCATTGCAATGACAACCGCGGTTGGGCTGTCGCACAACATGTTTGATGGCACGTTAATGCTCGGAATTTGTGACAAAATTGTACCAGGATTATTGCTTGGCGCTTTAAGCTTTGGTCATTTACCTACAGTATTTGTACCTGCCGGCCCAATGCCATCTGGTATTCCAAACAAAGAGAAAGCCGCGGTTCGTCAAAGTTATGCCAAGGGCGAAGCTGATGAAAGCCAGTTATTGGCTGTTGAAATGGCGTCATACCACTCACCAGGTACTTGTACCTTTTATGGCACCGCAAACTCTAATCAATTAGTGATCGAAATGATGGGCTTGCAATTGCCGGGATCGTCGTTCGTTGCACCAGACACGGATTTACGTTTAGCCTTAACTGATTTTGCAGCAAAACAGGTTAGCCGGATCACGGACTTGGGTGGTAACTACGCACCGATTGGCGAAGTGATTGACGAAAAATCAATGGTTAATGGCATTGTTGGTTTGTTAGCAACCGGTGGTTCGACTAATTTAACCATGCATTTGGTTGCGGTAGCACTAGCTGCTGGCATTATTATTGACTGGGATGACTTTGCCGAATTGTCGAGTGTTATTCCTCTGTTGACCCGTATTTATCCTAATGGTCAAGCAGACATCAACCACTTCCAACAAGCCGGTGGCATGGCATTTTTGGTCAAGCAACTGCTCGACAATGGTTATTTGCATCCTGATGTTCAAACCATTGTTGGTAAAGGCTTAGATAAGTATACCTTAACTCCGGTAATGATCGATGGCCAACTCGATTGGATCGATGCGCCAGAGAAAAGTGGCGACGAAACGGTATTAACCACAGTAGAAAAGGCATTTCAAACACACGGCGGCTTGCAAGTCATGGCGGGTAACCTAGGACGAGGCGTGATCAAAACGTCATCGCTTGGCGACGAGCAGCTTTTTGTTGAAGCACCAGCGGTAATCTTTGAAAGTCAGCATGACTTAGACGGTGCTTTTAAAGCCGGTGAATTAAATAAAGATTGTGTCGTGGTGGTACGTTTTCAAGGACCACGAGCGATTGGTATGCCCGAGTTACATAAATTAACCCCACCGCTTAGCGTCTTGCAAGGTCAGGGTTATAAAGTGGCATTAGTAACAGACGGACGGATGTCTGGCGCGTCTGGCAATGTGCCTGCGGCTATTCACCTAACCCCAGAAGCGGTCGACGGTAGTCTGTTAGCTAAGGTTGTTGAGGGCGATATGATCCGCCTAGACGCCCGTACTGGCGAATTAACCCTGTTAGTCGATGCTGATGTGTTAGCAAAACGCGAAGCAGTGGTACCGAATCTTGACGCGAGTCGGATCGGCATGGGTCGAGAATTATTTGGCAGCATGCGCAGTCAGCTCTCAGGAGCAGAACAAGGTGCCTGCTCATTATTTGCGCCGGGTTAACGGCTAACTAGCCAATGTATAACAAACTGATTAATTAAGGAACGGTAATATGAGTCGTCAAAACTGGCAACTGACCCCACAACAAATTTTTGCTTCGGCGCCAATCATTCCGGTGATCGTAATAAGTAAAATCGAACAAGCACTTCCGCTAGCGAATGCCTTGTTGGCTGGCGGCATTAAAGTCATGGAAGTTACGTTACGTACAGACTGTGCTGTTGAGGCGATTGCGTTAATTGCTCAAAATTGCCCTGAAGCACTGATTGGTGCTGGCACGGTTATTAACGCTGAGCAGTTAGCACAAGTAGCAGCCGCTGGCGCTAAATTTGCTATTAGCCCTGGTTCAACAACTAGCTTGTTAGCGGCCGCTAATGAGGGAGATATTCCACTTATTCCTGGTGTTGTTAGCGCCTCTGAATTAATGAGTGGTATTGAGCAGGGTTACGATCACTTTAAGTTTTTCCCAGCTGAGTCTAACGGCGGCGCCCCAGCGTTAAAAGCATTAGGTGCACCTTTTGGCGATATTAAGTTTTGCCCAACTGGCGGTATTACTTTAGCCAATGCACCTGATTATTTAGCGCTTAATTCTGTCTGTTGCGTTGGTGGTAGCTGGATAGTACCACCAAAGCTAATTGAAGACGGCCAATGGCAACAAATCACCGACCTATGCACCGACTCTCTCCTCAGTTTGGGACAGGCATAAATTAGCGCCTATTCTGCCTCTCCTCTTTGACTCCTCTATTTTGGGACAGGCAGAATCTTTCAGTAATTTACGCTCGAAATTGGTCATAATTACATTTGTAACCTAAGCTTGGACATGTTTTTCCAAGCTTAGGTAGTGCAAAGATGACTCGAGCGAGAAATAGCCAAATTGACCTAGACTCAACTTCTTATTATCACGTCATTAATCGTTGTATTAAACGCAGTTTTTTGTGTGGTAAAGACCGATATAGCGGTAAAAATTACGAACACCGTCGGCAGTGGCTTATCGATAGAATAAAGAAGTTAGCCACCATCTACTCGATAGACATCGCAGCCTATGCGATTATGAGTAATCATTATCATCTGGTATTACATGTCGATAAAAAGTTGGCTGATAGTTGGACTATGGATCAGGTGATTGAGCGTTGGTACCGACTTTTCAAGGGTAATTTGTTGGTTGATAACTACCTGAACGGCGATAAATTATCGCCAGCTCATCTGCAAGCTGTAATAGATGTCTCACAAGTCTGGCGTAAACGATTACATGATATATCGTGGTTTATGAAATGCTTAAATGAGTACATTGCTAGAGCATCCAACAAAGAAGATAAATGCAGCGGAAAATTCTGGGAAGGCCGCTTTAAATCACAGGCACTGCTCGACGAAGTTGCACTGCTAAGTTGTATGGCCTATGTAGATTTAAATCCAATCAGAGCTGGAGTCTGTGATACTTTACGAACAAGTGAATTCACCTCGATCAGAGAGCGAATTATTCAGTACCATTCTCATCAGCAACACCGAAAAAGCAATAACACTGATGTAAAAGTTCAGGCCCAACCACCTTCGTTGTTACCCTTTGCGAACTCTGGTGGGATTAATGATATACCTTTTAAATTAGATGATTACTTAGAGTTAGTCAGCTGGAGCGGTCGGCATGTTGACCCGAACAAACTTGGCAGTATTGCAGGTTCCGAGCCTATTATTTTAAATAAGCTCGGGATAGAACAAGATACTTGGCTGGAAACCATAAAGAATTTCAGACGGAAATACGGTAGCTTTGCTGGTAGTGCAAATAATTTACGCAGTTGTGCCCATGCTCATGGACACGAGTGGTATAAAGGCGTTGGTTGACGCTCTATAATCAAAAACAAACTGAATTATAGCCTTTCTTGTGGGCATAATCGCTGCTGCATGAAATACGTAAATCAGCAGCCTAAGCCTTGAAATCATAAATTCTCATTGCGACAAACCTAAAGTTGAGCAATTTTAATTACAAAAAAATGCAAGAGACCGCTCAAATTACAGTTATAAATTTATGTCTGTCCTTATTTAAGAATCATAAATTTATGTCTGTCCTTATTTAAGAATCTGTCTGTCCCAATTTAAGAGCCCCAACTCCCGAATCAACAACCAAACCTCATTAGCTAATCGACGTATTCTTTACGTTCGATATGGTATTTTTTTATTTTGTCGTACAAGGTTTTTCTTGGCAACGATAGTTCGTGCATGCAATCTTTAATGCAGCCGTTGTTATTGCTTAATGACTCTTGAATCAGCGATTTTTCGAAAAAACCGACCCGTTGTTGCAGCGTCATGTTTGAGTGGATCGCGTGCTCATTTGCACCTAAATGCTGGTTAAACGCGGCGTCACCACCTAATAATACATATCGCTCAGCCAAATTGCGTAATTCTCGGACATTGCCAGGCCAGCTATGCTGGCGTAATTGCGCTAAATGCTGCTGGGTGATTGGAATTTGTTCTCGCTTGTAACGCGCTGATGCCACACGAGTAAAGTGAGAGAATAATAACGGAATGTCGTCACTGCGATCGCGCAACGCTGGAATATTTACCGCCAGCAGGTTTAGTCGATAATAGAGATCGAGTCGAAATTCGCCACTTTTAGACAGTTGCGGCAAATCAACCTTAGTTGCAGCAATCACTCGAATATCAAGATCAATCGAGTGGTTAGAGCCCAGTCGCACCACTTTGCGCTCTTCTAACACTCGTAACAGTTTTATTTGCAGCGGTAGCGGGGTGCTTTCAATTTCATCTAAAAACAAGGTGCCACCGTTAGCATATTCAAACTTGCCAATTCGGCGCTTATCAACGCCGGTATAGGCACCAGCTTCAGCGCCAAACAGCTCACTTTCAATTAAGTTTTCGGGAATGGCGCCACAATTGATTGCAACAAAATTACCATCACGTCTGTTGCCGTTATCATGCAGGTAACGGGCAACTAATTCTTTGCCTGTCCCAGTTTCACCATGGATTAAGACATCTGCTGGGGTGTCTAATATTTGATGGATCATAAACCGCATTTGTTCCATCACCGCAGAGTCACCTAAAATACGCGGTCCAATAGCCGAGATAGTCGCGAGCTGTACTTTTAAATGACGATTCTCAAGGGTTAAGCGGCGCTTTTCAATGGCACGGCGCACCACGTCGAGCAGCAGGTCGTTATCAAAAGGTTTTTCAATGAAATCGTAAGCGCCATCGCGCATCGCTTGCACCGCCATGGTTATATCGCCAAAACCAGTCAGTAAAATTATTGGCAAGTCGGCATCAATGACCCGTGCTTTGGACAGCAGCGTCAAGCCATCCATAATTGGCATGTTAATGTCCGATAAAATCACGCCAGTCCATTGTGGACTTAACAAAGGCAGCACTTGGCTGGCATCGCTAAAGGTCCGGACCTTGTAACCTTCTAAATCTAATAATTGCTCAATGGCGTGCGTTATATGGCGCTCGTCATCAATAACTACCACTTCGATATCATTTTCGATTGGCAGCGACGAAGGGGTATCAAGGTTTTTGATGTTTGTTGTCATACTTAAGCGTCCTTACAAGGCTGGTGCTCGGGCAAGTTTATGCTAAAAACAGCACCGCCTAGGGGATGATTGGTCACAGTGATCTGACCGTTCATCGATTCAATAATTCGTTTGCAGATAGATAAACCAAGCCCCAATCCTGGGCCTGAATCTGGCCGTTGGCCATCTGACGCACTGCGTCTGTTAGTGTAAAATGGTTCAAACAGTTCGCTAAATTCGGTTTCTAAAATGCCGGGGCCAGAATCTCTTAACTCAATCGTAATTGACGCGTTAACCACGGTCACCGTTAACCACAACGACTTATCGCTGCTGGCAATCATTGCCTCACTGGCGTTGGTAATCAGGTTAACTAATACTTGCTCTAGCCTAATATGATCGCCCACGGCGTAAATAGTGGCACTGGGTAGTTCAAAATTAATATTGATCCGGTGCTGATTAAGCAGCGGCGTCACAATGGTGTGCGCTTGCTCGATACAGTGCTGTATTTCAAGCGCGTTATTAGATTGCACGCTTTTGCGGGTGAAATTTTTAAACTGACCAACAATCGACGCAAGCCGGTCAACCAGCTCTAAAATAATATCAAGGTTTACCGCCGCTTTGTCCGGCATGTTACGATCCAACATGGTTTTAGCATTTTGACTATAACTGCGAATGGCCGTTAAAGGTTGGTTAATTTCATGATTAATACTGGCCGACATTTCGCCAATTAAGGCTAATTTAGCGGCTTGAATCAGCTGCTCTTGAGTGGCTTTTAATTGTTGGCGTGCAAGTTTCTTTTTGTCTATTTCATCGCGCAGCAGTTTATTACTGGCACTTAGCGCACTAGTACGTTCATCAACTCGCTGCTCTAGTTCTGCTCTGGCTTTGCGCAGGTGAATTATATTGCGCCAGCGCTCGAGGCCAAAAAATAGTGCCATCACCACCAGTAAATAAAAGGCAGCGCTGAGCACTATCGTATACAAACTAATTTTTTGAATTTTATCCAGTGGTAACCAAATATGCACTAACCAGTTTGCGTCGTTCATTTTACGTTGTTGCGACAACATTTTATGCGGAGGGTATTGGTCATCTTGTAATTCTATGACCTTGAACTGTGCTTGAGGCGGATAATCGAAAGGGTCTGCCTCTAGCAGGGGTAACTTTGATAAGCGGCGTGTGGCATAGCGCTGTTCACGCTTTATTAGTTGACGCTGCGCTGGCGATATTGGGCCCAGGGTTTTCATCCGCCACTGTGCTTGGTCGCTAACAAAAATAACACCGTCGTCGGCGGTAATTAAAAAGTGGCTATCACTTCCAGCAAATACTTCGCCGTGGTATTGCTCAATTTGCGCAACATCGACCTTTACCACCACTACACCACGAATTTTACCGTCAATGCTTACAGGATAAGAGAAGTAATAACCTCGACGATTCGAACGGGTACCCACTGCAAAATAACGGCCTTGCTTGCCAGCTATAGCTTGGGTGAAGTAGGGCCTAAAACCATAAAAACTATTAACGAATGTATGTGATAGCTGCCAGTTACTCGCGGCTAGTACAAAACCTTGTTCATTAATTAAATAAATATCGGAAGCATGAATAGAACGATTAACCTGTTCTAAATAACGGTTAAGCGCCAAGGTGGCTTGTTGATTATCTGGCTCGGCCAGAGATTTTCGAATACTAATATTTTGCGATAATAATTGCGGCATGCTTTCAAAGCGCTGAAGCATGCCGTCTAAAAAGGTCACTAAGCCACTTAATTGCCGTTGCGATTGTTGCTGCAACTGCTGATAAGCATTGTTAATGACCAGGTAGTGAGTGAATCTTATCGTTAGCAGTAACCCGACAATGACCAAAATAGTTACTTGGATCCTGCGGATTAGCTTAGGCGACATTGCGCTTACTCATAAAACTCACTCACTGTGTTATTTAATATCCGTTTAGTTTATCAATATATTCGGGTAAAAATAACGATATTTGTGGTACATAGGTAATTAACATTAAGAATATCAATAGCAACGACAACCAAGGTAAACAAGCTTTAATAACCCAGCCCATGCTTTTACCCGTTATACCTGCGGTCACAAAGAGATTGAGCCCAACCGGAGGGGTTAACATGCCTATTTCCATATTGACCACCATGATAATGCCAAGGTGAATTGGATCTATGCCTAACTGGGTAGCGATAGGGAACAAGATTGGTGCCATGATAAGCAAAATTGCTGTCGGCTCCATAAAGTTACCAGCCACTAACAGTAAAATGTTAACGATGATCAAGAAGCCCCAAGGCGGTAAGCCCCAGCCCACAATTACTTCCGCAATTTCGTGCGGAATACGCTCAGTAGTTAATACATGCGCAAACAACATCGCGTTAGCAATAATAAATAACAACATGATACTAACTTTGGAGCCGTCTAACAGCACCGACCGCACTTCTTTGTCAACCACACTGCGCGGTAACGCCAAGCCCATTTGACCAAGGTTACGGACAATAGCTTTGCCTAAGTTTTCATCTTTATATTTCCATGGCACGCCTTTAATAGGGCCCATGTCACGGTAACCAATGATAGCAACCAGGTAAGCATAAACGGCAGCTACTGCAGCTGCTTCTGTTGGGCTAGCAATGCCTCCGTAGATAGAGCCCATCACGATGACAATTAGCATCAAGCCGCCCATCGCAATAAAACAACTACGCGCTAGTTGGCCAATGCCAGGGAATGGCCGTGACGGTAAACCTTTAACGCGTGCTACTACATAGATGGCGATCATTAAGATGCCGCCCATCATTAAGCCAGGAATTAAACCAGCCATAAACATTTTAGACGCAGACACTTCAGTGGCTGCTGAATAAACCAACATCACGATTGAAGGTGGAATTAAAATACCTAAAGTACCGGCGTTGGCGATAACACCAGCAGCCATGCTTTCGGGGTAACCCGCACGCACCATGCCAGCGATAACAATTGAACCAATCGCAGCTACCGTAGCAGGTGATGAACCAGACACAGCGGCAAACAACATACAAGCCATAACCGAAGCCATCGCAAGGCCACCTCTAACATGGCCAACAGCATCTGTTGCAAAGTCGATAATACGCTTAGCAACGCCGCCAGTTGATAAAAAGGCCGACGACAAAATGAAAAACGGAATAGCCATTAAGGTGTAGTGCTCTGACGTTGCTTCGTATAACTTTAATGCAACAGAGGCGAGCGAGTCGTTCGAAAAAACTAAAATAGTCATCATGCTTGAAAAACCAAGCGCAATGGCAATTGGCATGCCTAATAGCATGCACGCGAATAGGGTGATAAACAGCGCGGCAATAGTCATTATTTGTTGTCCTCATCATGCTGGGCTAGGTGCATACTTTCTTTTGCTTCGTCAGCAAGCTTAAATCCAACGGCTTTGCCTTGCAGCACTTTAATAAACAGCTCAACAAAACGTAACATCAGTAATCCGAAGCCAAACAACAAAATGCTTTGTGCCATCCAGGTAGGAATTAAACGCTCTTCAACATCAATCTTTAAGATATCCCAAGCGACATCGTCAGACAGCATTGAGGTAAAAAATTCAGGTAAGTACAAATCTTCCATTGTCATGCCAAAGGTGTACATCTTGGCTAGGTAAACCCAGCTGCCGTACAAAAACATCATGCAATAGACCATGCAAATGCTGATCGCAGCAAGCGAGCTAATTTTACGTGCGGTCGGTGGCAGCATATTTACAAAGGCGTCAACACCAATGTGAGCGCCTACTTTAACGCCGTAAGACATGCCAAACAGCACGAACCAGCCGGCAATGGTGAGTGTGAGTTCGGCCATCCAATGGAAGCCCATTGAAAAACCAAAGCGTAGCACTACATCTAGCACTACCAATAAGGTCATCGACACCAAGAGCAGACAGATAATGTCTTCTTCGAGTCGGCCTAATAATTTTTTTAACATGATAATTATCCGGTTGGGATGGGTAATATAATTGTGCGCGGTGCCTATTCAGCACCGCGTTGGTGGCAATCCATGCCCAATATCGATGACATAACATCACCGACTAACCACTGCTGGTTATTTGTTTGAAGCAATAGCCGCTTCAATCATGTCCTTGCCAACTTTAGATTCAAACTTTTTCCATACTGGCTTCATCGCATCAACCCATTCCTGACGTTGCTCGTCAGTTAGGGTTAAAATTTCAGTGCGACGAGAGTCAACAATCAATTGACGATCAGACTGTGCTTTTTCTGCGGCAATCGCATTGCCATAAGCAATAGCTTCGTTCAATGCTAGCTGAATCTCTTTTTGAACATTGGCGTCTAGCCCTTGCCAAAACTCTTGTGAAGTAACAATCATGTAATCAAGCAAACCGTGGTTTGACTCGGTAATGTAACGATTAACTTCGAAGAATTTCTTTGAGTAAATGTTCGACCAAGTGTTTTCCTGACCGTCGATAGCTCGGGTTTGCAACAAGGTGAACACTTCTGAAAATGGCTTCTTAATCGGCAGGGCACCAACAGCTTCAAATTGCGCTGCTAATACATCTGAACTCATAATACGGAATTTTTTGCCTTGAGCGTCGCCAGGTGTAACCAACTTGCTCGACGCAGAAAACTGCTTAAGACCATTGTGTAAATAACCCAAACCAACTAAACCACGACGGTTAATTGACTGTAATAACTTTTGACCAGCAGGGCCTTGCTGAAAACGCTCAACCGCCGCCATGTCTTTAAACAAAAATGGTAGATCAAAAATTTGTAATTTTTTAGTATATTTTTTAAACTTTGATAACGACGGTGCGGCTAATTGCACATCGCCTAATAACATGGCTTCAAGTACCTTGTTATCGCCAAACAACTGCGAGTTAGGGAACACATCAACTTTAATTTGACCTGGCAGGCGTTGCTCAATGAGAGTTTTAAACTTAATCGCCATTTTACCTTTTGGCGTATTCTCAGCAACTACGTGCGAAAACTTAATTTCAATCGGCTGAGCCTGAACCGTAGTCGCAAGACTGCTAAATAGTAAAGTACTGGCGGCCAAAATTGGACCGGTGACTAACAGTTTTTTTGTAAAAGACATTTGGTGCTTCCTTATAATTATTAAAATTAGTAACGCTATTACAAAGCAACAGTCGTGCCAGTAGTTGCTAACATGAACGTATTGTTAATGACTCGTAAAATCAGTGTGTTACAAATGGTGTTGTCGTTAGTGAAATGTTGTCGTAGGCGAGGAGTTACCCATGGCAGTAAAAGCTATGGGTGGAAAGTGACCCAGATTCATGGTTTTCAACGAATATAAGTGACCAAATCATTGTTAAAATAGCGTAAAAAAGACAGCCAACAACGCGACCGGCTAATTTGTCGGCAAGCCACACTCAAGTGACGATCTTGATAAACTAGTGTAATAGCTCGACTTTATTTTATGTTATTTGATTGATCTTGGTTCTACAGCCTGTTAATTGAGCGACATTTGCTTGTCAGCCTTACATTAGCGGTGATACAATCGAAACGCTTTTAAATACTGCAGTTGGTGCCATGACAAGAGAAACATGTAGCTGGTTCCTGCTTTATTGCAAGCCGCGCGAGGAAGCGCGGGGACTTACAAATCTACAAAACCAGGGAATTGAGGCTTTTTACCCCACTATAGCAGTGGAAAAAGTTCGTAAAGGTGTCCGCAACGTTAAAAACGAAGCGTTATTTCCTAATTACCTCTTTGTAAAATTAAATCCTGCTACTGCCAACTTTAATGCCATTCGGTCAACCCGTGGCATTGCTAGCTTTGTGCGTTTTGGATTAAACCATGCACAAGTGCCAGCCGCGGTGATCGACAGCTTAAAAGAACAATTAGCTGCTATGCCAATGCAAGTTAGTACCACAGCGTTACCAAAAACTGGTGACAAAGTGGTAATACAACAAGGCATATACCAAGGTCTTGAAGCAATATACCAAGCCAGTGATGGCCTAGAACGATCTATATTGCTAATAAAGATGCTAGAGCAGCAAGCCAAGTTGGTGGTGAACAATAACGAGTTTGCGTTAGCTAATAGTTAACTTGAGCTTATTAACTTAATTAAATACAGCACAATTAAAATTTAAAAAGGCAAATGGGGAGCCACCACCCTAGGGCGGTAGCGTGTCTAAAGGCATACTGTTAGTCTTATTTTAAACTTAAGTTGTAAATTATAAAGTCATTTTCTAATCCTAAAATGACCTTGTCGCCTTAAAAAACGGAGAAAACATACGTGTTGCAAACATATTTTTACAAATTAAAAATAGCAAGTGTTAGCGGTGTGATTATGGCTGCGCTAGCCTTATTTGCAGCAAATGCTACTGCCATTACGCCGTCGCCAGCAATGTTAGAGCAATTTAAGCAAATACCTAAATCTGAACAACAGCGCTTAATGAAGCAATATGGCATTTCTCCACCAAGTGGCACTCAGCAGCAGCAACAATCCATTAGTAACCCGACCGTGGTGACCGAGCGTAGTGCGAACCAACAACAAACATCACAGCAGGTCAAAGAAGGGATAGCCCCAGTAGTTACAGCTATCACGACTGCCGACGGCCCAGAAAAAGTAATAGCACTCAAGCGATTTGGCTATGACATGTTTGCAGGTGAGCCAACGACCTTTGCACCAGTTAGTGATGTGCCTGTGCCGTCTGATTACCTAATGGGACCAGGCGACGTCATAAAAATACAAATATATGGCAAAGACAATAAACAGTACAGCTTGGTTGTGGCGCGTAGTGGTAACATCCAGCTGCCAGAGCTAGGGCCCGTTAGTGTCATGGGGTTAAGTTTCGAAGAGCTTAAAAGAATCCTTACGCGAAAAATTAAAGAACGATATATCGGGGTAGAATCGAGCATTAGCCTAGGTGAATTACGCTCTATTCGAATTATTATTGCTGGTGAGTCTTACAAACCAGGCACTTATTCAGTAAGTGCCTTGTCAACCATCACCCAAGCGTTGTTCCTTTCTGGTGGCATCAATGGCATTGGCTCATTACGCAATATTCAGTTAAATCGCGGCGGCAAACTAGTTGGTCGCTTTGATTTGTATGAGTTGTTAACGAAAGGGGTTGCCAAAAACGATCTCAGACTGCAATCGGGTGACATTATATTTATCCCACCGGTTGGCACTTCCGTTGCGATTAAAGGTGAGGTACGTCGTCCGGCAATTTACGAAATGAAAGCCGGCGAAAACATCAGTGACTTAATCGGCCTTGCCGCCGGATTAAAAGCCAATTCTTATCCTCAGGCTAGCCTATTACAAACATTTGATAAAAACCATTTGCCTAAATTAGTCAGTGTCGACTTAATGACACGCCAAGGGCGAAAATTAAAATTAAAAGATGGCGATGTACTAACCGTCAAATCGACCACTAATAGAGTGCAGCAACAAGTAACTTTAGTCGGTGCGGTTAATCGTCCTGGTGTCTATCAATGGCGTAAAGGCATGGCAATTAGTGATGTAATAGAGTCGACTTGGAAAGACCTAACAACCAATACCGATCTTAATTACGCCTTGCTTATTCGCAAACTTAACCTGCAAGGTGATATCGAGCTTTATAAATTTAGCCTAGAGACGTTGTTAAAGACTCCAAACTCACCAGATAACTATGTCTTACAACCGCAAGACAAACTCGTGATATTTGAGCAAAAAAATAGCGAGTCTCGACGCGCATTGCTCAACCCTATTGTTGAGCAACTAAAACGTCAAGTAACTCATCAAGGGGCATCTGGCGTGGCAACGATTTCAGGTGAGGTCTATTTCCCAGGTGAATACCCAATTACAATAAATAACCGTTTAAGTGATTTGTTAATAGCAGCTGGCGGCTTAAAAGAAAGCGCTCATCTTAAGCGAGCTGAATTAATCAGCCTTAATACCGATCCCGACCAAGGGGCCAAAGTTAGCCATTATGATGTAAATTTGCAGGCTGTGATGCAAAATGAAGATGTAGCCAATAGCTTTTTGGTGAATAACGATCGCTTAAAAGTGTTTAAAATACCGGCGTGGCAAGAAAATTTATCGATAAGGATTAATGGTGAAGTTAAATTTCCAGGTACCTACTCTGTTCACCGTGGTGAATCACTTAACAGCGTAATTAAACGGGCCGGTGGTTATACCGAAAATGCATTTTTAGCTGGTGCGGTTTTTACTCGCGAAGCAATTAAAGCTAATGAGCGCAAACAAATAGCGAAATTGGCCGATCAACTGCGGTTAGACATCGCATCAAAAGGTTTAAGCAGTCAAGGCCCAACCACTTCTTTTGCTGAGTCATCGAAGATGTTAAACGAGCTAGAAAACCTTAACACGGTTGGTCGTGTGGTGATTGATCTAGCAACTAATAATTTGACAGTTGAAGATGGAGACATGTTATACATTCCATCACCACAACGAATTATAACGGTGGTTGGCGAAGTACAACATAATTCAACCCACATGTTTAATAATGACTTAGAACTCACGCAATATTTGAGTTTGTCTGGTGGGCTAAAACGACGAGCAGACGATGACCGAATTTATGTGATTCGTGCTAACGGCGCAGTGATGATCCCAAGCTGGTTCGGGCAGGATAAAACAATGCAACCAGGCGATACTATTGTGGTGCCACTTGATACTGAGCATAAAGATAACTTGACTCTATGGGCACAAATCACCAAAATTTTATATAACACAGCGGTTGCTTATGCCGCAATTAGTGGGATTTAATCATGAATAACCCACTCAGCAGTCAGAATCAAGCCCTTAGCGCTAAACAGAAAAAACTTAGCGATAAACAGAAAAAGCTTAGCGAACCAGCCATCCTCAGCGAAAGCAAAATAGACAGCACCTTGTTATTGCAACAAATAGCACAGGCAGCAGCCCTGAACCAACAACATCAACAGCAGGACGACGAAATTGACCTCGCCGAACTATGGCGCGCTATTTGGTCAGGAAAATGGCTAATTATTGCAATAACTAGCTTATTTGCAGCAGCCGCGGTTGCTTACGCATTGTCACTGCCAAACATCTACAAATCAGAAGCCTTACTTGCCCCTGCTCAAGAGCAAAGTGGCGGCGGTATGGCCTCGCAATTAGGTGGCTTAGCTAGCCTTGCCGGCATTAGTTTAGGCGGTGGTGGCAGCCTCGACAGTACAGCACTCGCAATTGAAATTATGAAGTCGCGAATATTTGTCACAAAATTTATTAACGACCATGACCTGTTAGTGCCATTAATGGCCACCAAGGGCTGGGATCAAAACAGCAATCAATTAATATATAACGAACAGGCTTACGATGTTAGCGATCAAAAATGGCTAAGAGAAGTTAAAGCGCCATTTACTCCGCAGCCGTCTGCTCAAGAAGCCTATAAAGCATTATCTGCTATCGTAAACATAAGCCAAGACAAAATCAGCTCTATGGTTACTATTTCAGTTAAACATTATTCACCAGCAGTGGCTAAACAATGGGTCGATTGGTTAATCGACGCGATTAACCTTGAAATGAAAACCCGTGATTTAACAGAGGCGCATAAAAGTATTAGCTACCTTGAGCAACAGTTAGGCAAAACTCGGTTAAGTGATTTACAGAACGTGCTCTATGAAATTATTGAAGAGCAAACAAAAACTATTATGTTTGCCGAAGTGCGCGAACAATACGCGTTCAAAACCATTGATCCTGCCTTAGTGCCAGAGCTAAAAGACGGCCCAAAGCGCGCACTAATTTGTGTGTTGGGTGTGTTGCTTGGTGGCATGCTAGCTGTTATGTTCGTGTTGATTAGATACTTTTCTAAAAAGTAGATTAAAAAGTAGATTAAAAAATAGATTTAAACAAAAGAGTTAATTATGGATTTTATAGTACCGCTAGTTTTTACTTTTTTGACCTCATATGTTTGCATTCGTTGTTCTAAGCCCATTGCCATAAAATTGGGCTTAGTTGACAATCCTAATGCCCGCAAAGTCCACACTGGGTCTATTCCGTTAGTCGGTGGCATTGGCATTTTCCTAGGGGTGTTAATGGCCGCAATGGTCTTTTTGCCGCAAAGCCAAGCACTTAATTTATATTTAATTGCTGCAGCCTTAATCGTGTTCATTGGCGTGCTTGACGACTATCAAGACTTACCCGTTAAACCACGAATGGTGGCGCAGGTATTAATCGCTAGCATGATGATCTTTGGCGCAGAGCTTTACCTTGAAAATCTTGGTAACATATTTGGTTTTGGCGATGTTCATTTAGGCGTGTTTGGTACGTTATTAACTGTTATTGCAGTTGTCGGCGCTATTAATGCCTTTAATATGGTCGACGGCATCGACGGCCTTGCTGGCATGTTATCAATGATCACCTTTTGTTCATTAGCCTTCCTACTAAGCCAAACTCGCAATGAATGGTTTTTATTACCAGTATTGTTTATTGCCGCCACCTTGGCTTATCTAATGTTTAACCTCGAATGGCCAAGCTCAAAATTTAAGAAAATATTTATGGGTGACGCGGGCAGTATGTTAATTGGTTTAACCGTAGTTTGGTTACTGGTGGTGGGCACTCAATCAGAACAGCAAGCATTTAAACCAGTAACGGCATTGTGGTTAATTGCGGTGCCGTTAATGGACATGGCTGCAATTATGGTACGTCGAATACGTAAAGGGCAGTCACCATTCAAACCAGACCGTGACCATTTACATCACATCTTTCTAAGAGCAGGATTTTCATCAAGGCAAACATTAGCATTGATAAGCTGTATCTCTGTTGCATTGACTTTGGTCGGAATATCACTGGAAGCGTTACATGCGCCTGAGTGGCTTACGCTATCGTTATTTGTCTGCGTGTTTGTTATTTATGCCTATGCAATAAATCATGTATGGCGTTTGCTAACATTATTTAGAAAGTTATCTAAAGCCAAATAAATTCAAGTATACGAGTTTAAGACCTATTGGGGCCTGTGAGTCAAAGTAAGTAAAACCCAGTGATTACAAGGGATAGCTGATGGTAGGCTGTCTCAAAATAGATTAAATATGTCTCAGTGGTATAAATATAGCTGAGATATAAAAATGAATTAAATCAGTTAGCCTTCAATTATATGCTCACTCCCGTGAGTTAATTTTAGTATTTAATACAAGAGAAAAGTATGAAAATCCTCGTTACTGGCGGTGCTGGTTTTATCGGCTCTGCTGTTATTCGTCATGTTATCAAAAACACAAACGATAGTATCATCAATGTAGATAAATTAACCTACGCGGGCAACTTGGAGTCATTAGTTGATATTGAAAACAATGACCGCTATGCGTTTGAACAAGTCGATATTTGCAACCGCGAAGATCTTGACCGAGTATTTTCGGAATATCAGCCTGATGCGGTAATGCACTTAGCAGCTGAGTCACATGTAGACCGTTCAATTGATGGCCCCGCAGCATTTATTGAAACTAATATTGTTGGTACCTATACGTTACTTGAAGCGACCCGATCTTACTGGAATAAGCTTGAAAAAAATCGAAATGATGCATTTCGCTTCCACCATATCTCTACCGATGAGGTATACGGTGATTTAGAAGGAACGGATGGCTTATTTACAGAAACAACGTCATATGAACCAAGTAGCCCCTATTCAGCATCAAAAGCGTCAAGCGACCATTTAGTCCGCGCATGGCAACGTACCTATGGTCTACCAACCTTGGTAACTAATTGCTCTAATAACTACGGCCCTTACCATTTTCCTGAAAAATTGATCCCGCTAGTTATTTTAAATGCACTAGAGGGTAAACCTTTGCCGGTTTATGGTAATGGCATGCAAATTCGTGATTGGCTATTTGTTGAAGACCATGCTCGTGCGCTTTATAAAGTAGTGACAGAAGGCGAAGTCGGCGAAACTTACAATATTGGTGGGAATAATGAAAAAGCCAATATCGACGTGGTAAAAACCATTTGTTCGTTACTTGAAAAATTGGTACCGAATAAACCTGTAGGCGTTGCGTATTACCTAGATTTAATTATGTACGTCACAGACCGTCCGGGTCATGATATTCGTTACGCTATTGATACCTCTAAAATTGAGCGTGAATTGGATTGGAAGCCAGAAGAAACATTCGAATCAGGCATTCGGAAAACCGTTGAATGGTATTTAGATAACAAAGCATGGTGGTCACGTGTGCTTGATGGTTCTTATGCCGGTGAGCGTTTAGGTGTCTCAAATCAGGAGGTGAAATAATGAAAGGGATTGTTCTAGCCGGAGGCACTGGTACACGTTTATATCCATTAACTCGAGGTGTGTCTAAACAGCTATTGCCTATCTATGATAAGCCAATGGTATTTTACCCAATATCAACCTTAATGCTTGCGGGCATTAAGGATATTCTAATAATCACTACCCCTGAAGATAATACGGGATTTAAGCGTTTACTTGGAGATGGCTCTGATTTTGGTATTAACCTCGAATACGCCATTCAGCCAAGCCCAGATGGTTTAGCTCAGGCTTTTATCATTGGTGAAGAGTTTATTGGCGATGATTCAGTGTGCCTCGTATTGGGTGATAATGTTTTTTATGGTCAGTCTTTCTCACAAACACTAAAAAGTGCCGCTTCTCGTGAGAGTGGTGCAACGGTATTTGGTTATCAAGTCAAAGACCCAGAGCGCTTTGGTGTGGTTGAGTTTGATGACAACATGAAAGCTATCTCTATTGAAGAGAAGCCAGAAATACCAAAATCGAATTATGCAGTAACGGGGTTGTATTTTTACGATAACCGCGTGGTTGATTTGGCTAAGCAAGTCAAACCATCACATCGTGGTGAGCTTGAAATTACCACGTTGAATGAAATGTACCTTCATGATGGCTCATTGAATGTTGAGTTATTAGGTCGTGGTTTTGCATGGCTTGATACGGGAACGCATGAAAGCTTGCATGAAGCGTCTTCTTTTGTACAAACCATTGAAAACGTGCAAGGGCTTAAAGTGGCGTGTTTAGAAGAGATAGCGTGGCGAAATTGCTGGTTGTCTGATGAACAAGTAGTCACGATTGCTAAACCAATGATGAAAAATGAATACGGTCAATATTTAATGCGCTTGGTCACTGAAAGCCAAAAAAAGAAGGTAGCACGTTAATGCGTGTTTTAATTACAGGATGCCGTGGTCAAGTTGGTCATAGTCTAACAGATAAATTGAGCAAACAAGATAATGTTGAAGTACTTGCTCTAGGCAGAGAAGACTTAGACATTACCGTTAAAAGGGCTGTGATTCAAACGGTTCAAAAATTTAAGCCAAATATCATTATTAATGCCGCAGCGTACACCGCAGTCGATAGAGCTGAAGATGAGGTTGCTCTGTCTTATGCCATTAACCGTGATGGCCCTCGTTATTTGGCGCAAGCTGCTCAACAGGTAAATGCTGCAATGTTGCATATATCAACTGATTACGTCTTTGAGGGCAATAAAAAAGGCGAATATGAAGAAAGAGATGTAACTAACCCACAAGGCATTTACGGTGAAAGTAAATTGGCGGGGGAAATAGCCGTAGCATACGCGTGTGAGAAACACATTATTCTTCGTACCGCCTGGGTGTTTGGTGTAAATGGCAATAACTTCGTAAAAACGATGCTTCGTTTAGGCACTTGTCGAGATGAGTTGAGTGTCGTGGGTGATCAAATCGGTGGGCCTACCTATGCAGGTGATATTGCTAATGCATTAATTGGTATCGCTGAAAAAATTACAACAGGTATGCCAGTCGAGTACGGTATTTATCATTATTCAGGCTTGCCTCATGTTAGCTGGTATGAGTTTGCACACGCTATCTTTGATGTGGCTGAAGAAAATAAAGTGATTAGTAAGAAGCCAATATTACACAGTATTACTACAGAGCAATACCCGACACTGGCGAAACGCCCAGCTAATTCCAAATTGAGCACAAAAAAAATCACACAGACTTTTTCAATTGAAGCGAGTGATTGGAAGGCCGCATTACAACACATTAAAGCCTATACGGAATAATCCAATGAAAGTAATTGATACAAAAATTTCCGATGTCAAAATCATTGAACCAAGCGTATTCGGTGATGAGCGTGGTTTTTTTATGGAAACCTGGAGTCAAAAACAATTTGAAGCGCTCGTGACAGGTGAAGCCACTCAGTTTGTGCAAGATAATCACTCAAAATCCAGAAAAGGCATTTTGCGTGGTTTGCATTACCAAACTGAAAATACACAGGGAAAGCTTGTGCGCGTGATCTCAGGAGAAGTATTTGATGTTGCTGTGGACATTCGTAAAAACTCTCCCACGTTTGGTCAATGGGTTGGGGAGTACCTTTCTGCAGAGAATAAACGACAATTATGGGTGCCAAAGGGTTTTGCTCATGGTTTCTACGTGACTAGTGATGAAGCTGAATTTGTATATAAGTGTACAGATTATTATAACCCAAACGCTGAAGTTACTTTGTTATGGAATGAACCAAGTTTGAATATTGAGTGGCCATTAATTGATGAACTGACGTTATCCCCAAAAGATATCGATGGTAAATTGTTGAATAAAATAACATTGCTTTAATCTTTTATATGTTAGCTCTTTAGTTAATTAGAATAAGTTACTTGACTTTAAATTTATGCTTGGAGTGTTTTTCGATGTTGTATATGTATATTTTTAAGTTTTTTAGAAAATTGATAAATGCCTATAATAAGAAAAAAATAAAGGTTTTTTTAAGGAATGACAATATTTCAGTTTTTGGTAATCAAGATGTTTTATTTGAAGATCGAATAGAAATTGGAGACGGGTGTTCATTAAATCATAATGTATATTTAAATGGTATGGGTGGCATTAAAATTGGAAATAATGTGACAATATCAGCTGGAGTTTCGTTAATATCGACCGGATTAGATCCTGATAAGAGAAATAAAACACATATAAATTCTTCTATATTTATAGGTGATGGGGTTTGGGTCGGGGCAAATGCAACGATTTTACAGGGAATTACTATTGGGGAAAATAGTATAATTGCTGCAGGCTCTATGGTTACAAAAAATATTAAGAAAAATGAAATATGGGCAGGAGTACCTGCAATAAAATTGAGAGATAGATTTTAATATGAAAATTGCATTATCAGTATTTGGACGATTTCATATATTTAATACTGCTGAAGAGTTGTCGAAAAAAAATATAATAAATCAATTCTACACCACTTATCCTGAATTTTTTGTCAGTAAATATCAGATTCAGGAGGGGAGTCTGACTTGTTATCCCACTCTAGAAATATTAAACAGACTGAGAAGAAAGTTTTTTAAAAAATTATTTCCTGATAGTATTTTCTTAAAGAAAATATATGACAAAAAAATTGCCAAGAGTCTATCTAGTGACAACGATATATATATATCATGGGGTGGTTATGCGTATGACTCAATGAGAAAATCAAAATCGTACGGACAAACAATTATTTTAGAGATTGGGTCTACCCATCCCAGGTATGTACAGAAGATATTACAAGACGAATATACTGCACAAGGGCTTATTCCTAAATTGGACTCAGAGGAAAATATAAGCTGGCAACTAAAATCGATTGAGATGGCAGATTATATAGCGATACCTTCATCTTTTGTTAAGCGCTCCTTTTTAGAGAATGGTGTTCCTGAGTGTAAGTTGATCGTTAATCCGTATGGTGTGGATTTGAGTGCTTTTAGGCCTGTAAAAAAAACTGATGATGTTTTTAGAGTGATATTTTGCGGTGCTTTGTCTCTCCAAAAAGGCAGCCACTATTTATTAAAAGCTATTCATGAATTAAATTTAGATAATCTAGAATTCTGGCATATTGGAAATGTACTTGATGAAATGGATGTGTTTATCAAAAAGTATGAATCTGAAAAAATTATCTATAAGGGAAGCTATCCCCAGAATGAATTGTATGAGCTTTACTCTCAAGGTAGCGTATTTGTTATGCCTTCCATTCAAGACGGTCTTGCCTTAGTTCAGTTACAAGCAATGGCTTGTGGTCTGCCGTTAATTTGTACAACGAATACGGGAGGGGATGATTTAATAACGGAACAAGGCAAAGAGGGTTTTGTTATTCCGATAAGGGATGTGAACGCGATAAAGGATAAGATAACGTATTTGTATAAAAACCCTATAATCCGAGACGAAATGGGTAATAACGCTAAAGAAAGAGTTAAAGCGGGTTATACATGGGCGGATTATGGAGAACGGTATTACGAAAATCTAAGAATGATTATTGATAAAAATTAAGAGTGATATTGTGAAAGTTTTTACTAAATCGTTCCAAATAACAGTTCTTACTGTTATTTTTCCGATGGTTATGCAGTTGATTTATATACGTTATGTATCTTACTCAATTGACAAGATGATATATGGTGAATTCGTATTATTGCAGAGTTTAATCGTTGCCTTATCATATGTCTTATTACAAATTCCTACACAAGCGTATAAAAGATTCTATAACTCAGCGGAAAATAAACACGAATTTATTAGTGAATTTCAAACATTAGTTATCTTTATTAATCTATTTAGCGTGGTGCTTGTCGCTTTATATGGGTTCTTTTTTACTAGATTTGATTTTAATGTAATGGCGTCGGTTGTAGTGTATTTCTGGCTTCTAAGTTATTTTTCTTTAAACCGGCAACTATTTCTTTTAAATATGGAAAGGCTACGCTATCTGACACTGCAAATCTTAGAGGCAGCAGCGAAATTTATAATTCCAATTATTGTTTACAGCATTTATGGAAGCCTCGAATCGTTACTATTTGGGATTGTACTTGGATATATTCTATCGGTAGTGGTTTTGAGGAGGTTTCTTCGAGGAGTGAACTTTAAGTTTTATATTAATCTGGGTAATTTGAGGCGTTACTTAGTTTTTGCATATCCAATGCTATTTGTTAGTTTCTTTAGTTGGGGAATTACATTTTCGGATCGATATTTTATAGATTATTATTTGACGTCTCGTGAAGTAGCTATTTACTCTATATTAGCGACAGTAGCTGGCCTAGGTACTGTTATCGGGCAGATATATAGCACTTATGTAAATCCACAAGTATTACGAGATTATGAGGAAAATAAGTACAAGGCATTGCGTTATTTAAAGCAATCGTTAATTATTTTAACTGTTACATTTATTGTGTTCGGTTTAATTGCGGTGATAATGCCACAATTTATCTGGACCATATTTATCGAATCGGAAGTACTGGATAATCAAACGAATTTGTTAACATTATATATTTTGATGGCGTCAGTTTTTTTAACTGTTTTACAAACAGCTTTGTCAATGTATTTGACTCTTTTGAAAAAATTGAAGGTTTTAGTGATGATTTATGCAATAGCATTCGTAACTAATTTGATTGGTAATATATTTATACAGGACTACGGCATAATTGCCGCTGCAGTATCAACAATAACTGCGTATTTGATTATTCTAGTAATACAATTTATCTACATAAAAAGAAGTCTTTCATGTACTTAACAATGCTCGGATTCGGATTTTTGTTATATTTCTTTTTGTTGTTCGTTGAACTACGTACAACAAAATTCCTATCTCCATTTATATTAATCGCCAGCGCTTATTTCTTTTATTACATATTCCGCTCCAGCATGATTTATTTAAATATTGATTTAATGAAACCTTCGTTCGATGCTCACCATTTTAATGAATATTACGTAGCGTATGCGTTAGGAGTTTTTAATGTTGGATTTGTGGCGATGTTTTGCGGCTATAAGTTATTAAGATTAAGAACCAATGTTGCCTATAAAATCGGTGTCCGACTAGATAGTATTGCACCTCAAAAACTATTTTCGATTAATTTTATTATGTATGCAGTTTGGCTCTCTATTACATTTTACAAATTGCTTAATGGGATGACTCATTACGCGGGTGAGTTTTCTGTTGGCGAGAGAACATCTTTTGGTCTGCCCTATATTGTAAGCCTCATCAAAACTGTATTTGAATTCTCTTTTTTTTTCATAGTTTACCTCTATTTCCAATACTCGATATACACTAAACTTTTTGTTTTCACTGTTGTATCTAAAGTAGCTATAGCAGTTATATCTGGTGGAGCTCTTGGCTTGATTAATATATTTCTGGCTTTTCTTGTTGTTTATTTTTGGTCGGAATTTTTCGGCCTGATAAAAATTAAAAGGTTTCGAATATCACCAAGCCGAATAGTTCTCTTTGGGGTTACCGCTACTTTGTTTTTGTTTGTAAGTTATTTCATTAAAGAGTTCGCGCGTGCAGCTATTACATTAGGGCTTTCCTTTTCAGATGTGCTAGCAAATCTGCATGTCTTTAGTGAAATTTTATCTCGCCTTGATATTTATCATGTACTTATAAGGCTATCTGATAGATTCCATGGTATCGACTCTCTAGCCGTTATAATTAGTGCTATTGATAATGAGAAAATAGAATATTCATACGGTTATATGTTTTATTTGTTGTTATCTGGCCTTGTTCCAAGGTTTATTTTGCACGACAAACCAGATACATCTATGGGACAGTGGTTTACAGAAACATTATGGAATCCGGACCTAGCTTTAACGGGGTATCAAAGCACTGCGCTATTTATACCCGGTGACCTCTATCTGAACTATGGAGTATTAGGAGTGGTAATAGGAATGTTTTTCTATGGATTATTTCTTAAGCTTCTATATCGTTCTTTTTTTAATAGTTCATATAAGGCGTTTGCATTCGTTTTTGTTTCTTCATCACTTTTTTATTTTATAGTTTATGAGTATACGTTTGCATCATGGATTCTTCAGTTACTTAGAACATTTTTGTTGCTTGTTCTGTACTCGCTTGTAGTTAAGTTTATTTGTAGAATTAGGTTGATTAGCTGACTCTTTGGAAGGTAGACATTTATGTGTGATCGTAATTTTTCAATCTTGGCGCCGAATGTAAATTCATATCAACATTTAAATTACTAGTAATAAATCATGCATCAAGTATCCTCCCCTCTCTTGCTGCAATGAAAATTCAATCGTATTTAGTCATTGAAGAGCAATCAGTTTGTTTAATTTTTGGTTTTTAGATAAAATCCAGCTTCTTTTGAAAGTATAATTTGACGATCAGTATTGGATTTGATCATATTCTTCTCTTTAAGTTGAAGATAAGCATATGAACAGATTAACCTTAGTGGACCATATATTAATCATTAAGGACCCTCGGCAGAACTGGAAAGTAGCGCATAAACTATCAGACATTATCTTTTTAGCCATCGCTGAAAGCTGGGAATAAATTGAAGATTTTGGTCGTGATAAATTAGAATGGCTGAAACAGTACGGTGACTTTGAGAATGGTGTTCCAGTTCATGATACTATTGCTCGAATGATTAGTATGATTAACCCTAAACAGTTTCAAACGTGTTTCATTGCATAGATGAAAGATTACCATACAGCAACAAAAGGCGATGCTTTTAATGCTAAAACGGGGGTTCATATGATAAGAGTAAAAAGCGTGGTGCAATTCATATGGTCAGTGCGTTCTCGGCAGCAAATGAAGCTGTATTAGGACAAATAAAAACACAAGAGAAGTCAAATGAGATCACGGCTATCCCAGAACTATTAAAGCTATTGGATATACGGGGATGCTTAGTTACCATTGATGCAATGGGTTGCCAGAAGAAAATAGCGACCAAGATATTAGAATGTGAAGCTGATTATTTGTTAACGGTAAAAGGTAACCAAAAGCGCTTAGAACAAGACTTTGATAATATTTTTGACCTAAAGGATCTGCAAGATTCGCTAGATAATACCTACGCGACGCAAGAAATATCTCGCGGTCGTTTAGAGACAAGATTACACAAAGTCAACCATGACATTGATGGGCTTGGTGATTTAGCGTTTGAGTGGCCGAGTTTAAAGACGCTGGGTTATGCCGTATTATTTCGTCAAGAAGATGGTAAACCCGCAGTCAGCGCGTCAATTCGGTATTACATTAGTTCAGCGAAGCTCAGTGCAAAAGACTTTGCTCATGCGATACGAGAGCACTGGTCGATTGAAGTAAAACTTCATTGGAAATTAGATACAGCATTCCGAGAGAATGCATGCAGAATTAGACGAGGCGATGCGGCGGAAAACTTCGCGAAAGTTCGACACGTCGCATTGAATCTACTAAATGCAGAAAAGTTTTAGTGGCGGCATCAAAAGAAAACAGAAACGAGCGAACCGGAGTGAAAGTTACTTATCTCAAGTTCTTACCGGGCAAGGGGCTTCGTAATCTTTCCATGAATATTCGGCGGTAATTGGATTAAATAGGCTCGGTTTATTGGTGTTGGTTCCACACTTAATATTAATTTATAAGCCAAGGATGATTAGTTTTCTAATTTATTTTTGTACGGCTTTTATTATTTTCTTAAATTAGTACTTTAGGAATAATTTACTTGATTTTGAGGTTTTTTTTAAATGAACATTATTAATATAATTGCTCCAAATATTAAAAATGGAGGAGGAAAAGAGTTACTAGAGTATCTAGTTGATTATTTACTTTTACATAGAAAAAATATAAAAGTTAATCTTTTTATAGATCATTCATTAGAACATTTTGTAGATAAAGAAAACCTAAAAGTTGTTTATTTTTCTTCTGTAATAAAGAAAATTTTACTTTTTGGTAAAAAGATCGATAATGCCATATATTTTGGAAATCTTCCCCCTTTAGTGAAGTCAAGAAAATCTCTTGTTTATATGCATAATCCCTATTTGGTTTTAAATCTTAGTAAATTATATAAATCAGGATTTAAGATGTTTATTAAATATAGTCTTCAGCAACTATATATTCACACTTTTCTTAGGAATGTTGATTTTTTCGTTTGTCAGAATCAGTTAATGAAAAATAATTTCCAAAAACTCTATGGTAATGTAAATGCTAAAGTAACTCCATTTTTTAGACGTTGTGAAGGTAAAGATACTAACAAAAAGTACGATTTTTGTTATATTTCACTTGCTCATGCTCATAAGAATCACGAACTTCTCTTAGATGCACTAGATATAATGTCCCGTAAAGGAGTTTATTGCTCTATTGCTCTTACCATCGAAAAAACCCGGGATGATCTTGTTTCAAAGATTAATACTATAAACTCTCAAGGCTCACTTGAAATTGTTAATTATGGTATATTGCCTAAGAGCAAAGTTTGTGATCTTTATAATAAATCTGAAGTTCTTGTGTTTCCTTCAGAGAAAGAGACATTTGGGTTGCCTCTTATAGAAGCCGCACAAGTTGGATTGAAGATATTAGCCCCAAACATCGCTTATGTATACCAGGTTGTTGAACCTTCTATGGTTTTCGATCATCTAGATAAATACGACCTAGCTGAAAAAATGATTGATATGATACAGAATGCAGATAATTATATTGCAGCTAAGTCATTAGTTGAAGATCAGGTTTCTGAATTGGTGGATTTTGTAACTGATTAAATTATAGCAATAGTCGAATAAATGTTAAAAGATAAATTATCATCGAATTAAATAGACTTAACTTGAATCACAAATAGTAAGTGGTACGCCAGGAGTTTACTAGATACTTCTAGGTTCTCGTAATACTGCTTTTTCGAACTCCATTGGAGACAGTCCGTTATTAGTACCATGATGACGCTGAGGGTTGTAGAAGTTTTCAATATAATTAAATATCTCTGATCGAGCATCATCCCTAGTCTTATAGATTTTACGTTTAACCCGATCCTTTTTTAGTAGTGAGAATAAGCTCTCAGCAACGGCATTGTCATGGCAATTACCATGATGGCTCATGCTAGCTTCTAAATTATGTTCCTTAAAGAAACAGCGGTAATCTGAGCTGGTATATTGCACACCTTGATCAGAATGCACTATGACCTTTTCTGTCGGCTGACGCCGCCAAACAACCATTAAAAGTGCATCAATCACAAGATCAGCTTTAGGTGTGTTTTTCATTGACCAACCAACAACTTTGCGTGAAAACAAATCAATGACTACAGTCAGGTACAGCCAATTTTGATGCGTGCACACTGTAGGTAAAGTCAGTCACCCAAACTTTACTGGGGTAGTTCACATTAAATTGACAGTTTAGTGTGTGTGGTGCTGTAAAATTAACAGAACTGCCACCAAAACTAGCTCTGCGTTTGTAGCCTTTAATTGCCCTCATTTTAGCGGCTTTCATGATTTTGTATATTCAATTTTTACTACAGTTTTCGCCATTATCACGCAAATCGAGCATTAAATTGCGGTAACAAAAAAACAGCCGTTTTCTAACCTGAAATACTTGATTCGACCAATAAGTTGATTGTCTTCCCTAGTTCGCATTATTTCTGGGATGTGAACTGAAGTTGAACAATGAATTTTCTTACTATTTTAGAACGAAAATTAGTTTTTTAATCGTGACGTATGCATGACAAGATCAGTCTCAGTAGCAAGCCTTGCTTTATCAAAACCATTCAGGTGTGCTAACGAGTGTCGCAGACAATGATAAAGAGTTTTCTTAGTAAGAAAACATTACTGGTAGTTTGAAATGCGTGGGCTATTACAAATCCTTATTGTTTGTGGCAACTAGATCTATATATAAACGCCAATGGCCTGTTACGATAATATTGGTCGAAATCCGCAGACTTCATAAAAAGTTACGCGTTCAGAAGTGTAAGGTGCAATTGTGCAGTTCAATGGTCGATCAATAAAGAAACTAAATTTAAACACCAGCTCAATTAATACTGAAGATATAGCAACTCTGTTATGCACTTCAAAGTTGAATTTGCCTAACATGACATTTTAAATTAATAATATAACATTAGAGAAAATACTATGGCTACTTGCATTCTAGATTGTACCTTACGAGATGGCGGTTATTATAATAATTGGGATTTTGACACAATAGTTGTTAAAGAGTATTTAAATAGTGTAGCTAAATCAAACATTGATTATGTGGAGTTAGGGCTTAGGAATTTCCCTCAAAAGGTTTTTTTGGGGGCTTTTGCTTATACAACGGAAGACTTTCTTAATACGTTAGCTTTGCCTGAAGGTCCTACTTATGGTGTTATGGTAGATGCTAAAACTATTTTAGAGTCTGGTTTATCTGTAGAAGAGGCTATTAATATATTATTTGTACCTGCAGATAAAAGTAAAGTTAGTTTAGTTCGAGTTGCTGGACATTTTAAGGAAGTCGAGGAGTGTGGGCCTATCGTCGCATGTCTTAAAAAACTCGGGTATATAGTTGGTTTTAATTTAATGCAGGCAGGGGGGAAAGCAACAAGTGAAATTAAAGATAAAGCAAATCACATAGCAAATTGGATAGAACTTGATGTTCTGTATTTTGCAGATTCCTTGGGGAATATGGAAGCAAAAGAAGTTGGCCGGATTGTTGATGCTTTACGTTCAAATTGGAATGGGCCGCTAGGTATTCATACTCATAATAATATGGGAAGAGGACTTGATAATACGCTGTATGCGATGGAGGCAGGGGTTGAGTGGTTGGATTCAACAATAACAGGTATGGGGCGAGGTGCCGGCAATACTGCAACGGAAAGTTTACTTGCGTCTTTGTGTATGCAGCCAACTAAATACAATCCAAAACCTATTTATGAACTTGTAATTCGCTTTTTCGAAGGGATGCAAAAAAAGCATGGTTGGGGCAGTAATTTATTATATTTTCTAGGCGCGCAAAACGATGTTCACCCTACGTATATCCAGAATCTACTATCTAACGCTCATTATGGAACGGATGAAATTATTGGTGCGATAGATTATTTAAGTAAATTAGAAGGAACAACGTCATATAATGGTGCTGTTCTTAATAATGCATTGAGCTTCTCTGATAATAAGCTGAAAGCTCCAAGTGGCTCTACAGCCATTAATAATCTATTTGATGGTAAAGAAGTTTTAATTGTAGCTAATGCTCCAAGTACGGAGAAGTACGCGCAAGATATTGAGTTGTATATTAAAAAAAATAGACCAGTGGTGGTTTCAATCAATATTGCAACATGGCTTTCTGAAGATTTCATTGATTACTATGTTATTTCTCATAATTCTAAATTTCTTTCAGACTTCAAATATTACAAGGAATTAGATAAGCCTATCATTTTACCTAAATGTCGCTTCTCTGATTTAGAACTTAGTGAATTAAAAAATCTCAAGCTTATTGATTACGGCTTGGAGGTAACTCCAAATAAGTTATCTATGAATGGAACTCATACCGTGACACCTTATGATATCACTAGCGCTTATATTTTAGGGGGATTGCTAGAATCGAATGTTAATTCAATTTCCGTTGTGGGTTTTGATGGATATGGGGAAAATGATACCCGGCAGCAAGAAATGGTTGATATCTTTAATTTATATTATTTATCAGAAGGCAGCAAAAAAATCACATCATTAACACCAACATCTTACCCAATAGACAAGGGCTCTATCTATGCACCCAAGTTTTGAACTCTATGATACAATTATTTTTGATTGCGATGGAGTAATCCTAGATTCAAATAATCTCAAAGTTCAAGCTATGCGTGAATCTTTGAGTCTCACCAACGTTGATTGTCAAGAAATAGAGCAATGTTGTGCCTATTTTAAAGGGAATTTCGGTAAGTCTCGATTTCATCATATACAATATTTTATTGAGAATATCATCAGTAAAATGGATAAAAATTTATATGAAAATGTGTTAGGTCATTATTCTATGCGGTGTGAAGCTTTGTATTTAACCGCTAATTTAACTCCTGGTTTCATACAAGTAATCGAAGATTGCTCAGCCAAGCTATATATTGCCAGTGGGTCTGCCCAAGAGGAGTTACGGCAGGTATTCAAACATCGTAATCTAAAGCAATATTTTGAAGATATTTTTGGATCACCTGTTGCGAAATCAGAGAATGTGGCTAAGATTCTTCAGCAAAGTTCAGGAAGAGCCGTGATGATTGGAGATTCTTTATCTGATTATGAAGCAGCAAATGAAAATGCTATTGATTTTATTGGTTTTATCCCTTTCTCCAATGAGAAAAAAAAGCTTGAGTCTTTAGCGCAGAGCGAAGGCTTTACCTTATTAAGGAGTTGGTAACATGTTGATGACTGTTTTCCTCCCATGCCGAAGAGGCAGTGAACGTATCCCTAATAAAAATACGAAAGACTTTGCTGGTGTTAAAGGTGGTTTATTGAAAATAAAATTGGATCAATTAACCCGCTTGTCGACTGTTGATTCAATAGTTGTCTCATCTAATGATGAAATTGTACTAGATTTTGCAACTACTTATACCGATTCTAGGATTTTCATCGACGAAAGACCTGAACATTTAGGCTCTAGCAGCACTAGTACTGATGAGCTAATTAAATATGTTCCTAGCATAATTACTACTGGTCATGTTCTTTGGACGCATGTGACGTCTCCATTTTTGGATGAGTTTGGCTATGAGGCGATTATTCAGCAATATATCGAAGCTTTAACCCAAGGCTTCGACTCTCTAATGACAGTCAAAGAGTTAAAAGGTTTTATTTGGAATAAAGATAAGCCGTTAAGCTATGACCGTAATATTGAAAAATGGCCAAGAACACAATCAATTCAACCACTTTACGAAATTGATAGTTCGGTATTTTTGAGTAGCATTGAGCAGTATATTTCGTTAAATGATCGAATAGGTTTAAAACCATCGATGTTTATTCAAGATGCAGAGAGTTCTATAGATATTGATTGGCCACATGACTTTACTTATGCAGAGAGTACATGGAAAGCTAAATTAGCCAGGGAAAGTTAACATTTCTAGTTGTTCAGGAATAACAAACAATGATAGAGAGTAATTATAATGAATAAGAAAACAAAAACTGACAAAATATCAGATATGTTGTTTGATTTACTTTATTCGATAAATAATACGATCAGATATACGAAGTATTTAGTTGAAAGGTATTTGTTAAATCAACACTCACATTTATCGTTAAATACTGAAATTAAAGATATCCATAAAGGAAAAAATTGCTTTGTACTAGGTAATGGACCGTCATTAAAACAACAAGATATTACGAGGCTTAAAGATCAATGTGTTTTTATGGTTAATCGAGCATTCTTGGATGAGAATTATGCTGTAATAAAACCTTGTTACCATATAATTGTTGATAATAAATTAGCAACAGGTCAATGGCCAATCACATACCTTGATGATATTGCGAAAATAAATCCAGATGTGACATTTATTTTGAATAGTAAATGGTTTAATGATTCAAAGTTCGTCGAATATAAAGTGAAATATAAAATTATTTGGATAGATCTTAGTCTGGAGTTAACACGTTTTAATACTAAAGCTAAAATAGATCTTACTAAGCGCAGTTTAGGTAAAAATGTAGTTGAAAACGGAATCATTACAGCAGTATATATGGGCTTTAAACAAATTTATATTACTGGCGTTGATGGCGACGGCTTTGCAAATTTACTCTTAGGTGTTGACTCTCACTCGTACGGTGTAAATAAAGATGATCTTGAGAAATTTCAAAGCTGGGTAGGAGTTAGGGAAGCTTTGAACAGCGTGTGCCGTTGGATGTTGTCGTGGCATTATCTGGATAAATATACATTGAGAAATGGTTCTAAAATTATAAATCTTACCGGTCGTGGCATTATAACTATGGTAGAGATGGACAGTTATTCTCGGGTAATAGGAGAAATTAATGATTAAACTTTTGGTAAGTATTGTTAATTACAATTCGTATGATGATACCATTTCCCTTGTAAATAACATTATTCGGACAATAGATCGTTTAGGTTATAGTATTGATTTTTTTATCGTAGATAATAGTAGTAATACTGAAGGTCTTGAAAATTTTAGAGAAAAGCTTAGTCAATTATTAAATTTCAACTACGTAAATGATAATTCTGATCTTAATATTGGAAGTAATCATATTTATGCAAGTACTAATGATGGCTTTGGTGCGGCTAATAATATTGTTTTAGATTATGCGGAGTCAAGTGATTATTATGATGTCATTTGGCTTCTTAATAATGATTTAAGTCTAGATATTAATGTATTAAGCGCATTGTTACCCTACATGGCAAATGATGATTTAAAAATCCTCGGTTCAACTATTTATGAGGACCATGGTACTGTGACCGGAACGGTTAATATGTCTGGCTTTAAAGGCTATGGTTCCCCAAAAAATATCGAATTATTAGGCGAGGCTTATCCTGTAGATGCTGTAATTGGTACTAGTATGTTTATTAAAACAAAATTTATTAAAGGACATAGATTTGATGAGCGTTTATTTATGTATGTTGAAGAAAATGATTTTTGTTATAGGTTGAAGTCTGAAGGTATTACCTCATATATGGTTAAGAGTTCAAAGGTTTTTCATGAAGGTGGAAAAACTTTTGGTAATCATCAAGCTGTTAGGTGGTATTACAAAACGAGGAATTTGTTATTTTTTAAGAGTAAAAATAATGATGGTGTTGTTTTGTTGTCATTATATCTTTTTTTTGTCACGGTTAAAAATTACTCGTTTCATTTTGGGTTTATTAAAGCGTACTTATTTGGAGTTTGGGACTTTTTTGGTGGGCGTCTCGGTCGAACTAAGCGAGAGTTTAAATGAATTTCCTGATTGTTTCGGATCGCCATGAAGCTAAATCTTCGACAGATTATCTGGTCAATGCTTTAGTAAGAAATTTTAAAGCTTCTGTCATTTGGAGTAAAAAATCTTCTGAGCGAATTACATTTCTTGATCGTGTTGCAAATAAGCTAAACCTTGAATTTGATAAATCAGGTATTAACCGCAGGTTGTTGAATGAACTTTCTAGTAATTCATACGATGTTGTTTTTATATTCAAAGGTAATAGGCTTTACCCATCTACTCTGCGAGAAATAAAACGAGCCTATCCAAATACAAAATTAATTTCTTGGAGTGGTGATAATATGTCAAAATGGCATAATAAATCATATTTTTACCACTTCGGTATAAACTATTATGATGCATTATTTAGTGTAAATATACCAAGTTATAGATCTATAGAAAAGACTTGCAGTAAACCTGTTTTTTATATTGACAAGCGGGCAGATAAATATTTTCATATACCACGAAATCCGGAGAGGTTGATTTTTAACTATGATGTTCTTTTCATTGGAAGTTATGAGAAGGACCGTTTTAGTACTTTAAATTATTTAGCTTTAAATGGAGTTAAGATAAATATTTTTGGTGCTATGTGGGATAGGCATAAAGGAGGATTTCATTCTAATTTAAACATCCATTTCCGAGAGCTTACCGGGCATGATTATACTGCTGCTATTTCTGAATCAAAGATCACGTTAGGATTTTTGAGAAAGGTAAATAGTGATACTCAGACTTCTCGTACATTCGAGATACCAGCATGTGGTGGTTTTATGTTGATGGAGCGAACGCAAGAACATCTGCGATTATTTAAAGAAGGAGTTGAGGCTGAATTTTTCGAAAATGATGATGAACTTCTAAAAAAACTTCAATATTATTTATTGAACGATCAAGGCAGGGAAAATATTGCAGCTAAAGGTTATGAGAGAGTGGTTCAAAGTGGTTATTACTTTGATGATCTTGCTGTTGAAATGGTGTACAAACTAAGCAAACTAACGAACTAATTTTATTGGATTTTTATATGTTTTGTGCTGTTTTTCTAAAAATAATGATAACTGGTCCTAATTCTATGGCGAATAATAATGTTTGAAAATAAAGTTTTAATGATCACTGGCGGAACAGGCTCTTTCGGTAATGCTGTTCTTCGCCGTTTTTTAGATACTGACATTAAAGAGATACGCATTTTTTCTCGTGATGAGAAAAAACAAGATGATATGCGTAAAGCCTTTAATCATGAGAAATTAAAGTTTTATATTGGAGATGTGCGTGATCCGCAAAGTATCTCAACTGCAATGCGTGGAGTAGATTATGTGTTTCATGCCGCAGCATTAAAACAGGTTCCTTCTTGTGAATTTTATCCTTTAGAGGCGGTTAAAACTAATGTATTAGGCACTGAAAACGTTTTAGAGTCTGCTGTTTTTCATGGTGTAAGTCGTGTAGTTTGTTTAAGTACTGATAAGGCCGTTTACCCAATAAATGCAATGGGTATCTCTAAAGCCATGATGGAAAAAGTGATTGTTGCTAAAAGCCGTAACTTAGAAGGCACAAACACGGTTATTTGTGGAACACGTTACGGCAATGTGATGGCTTCTCGCGGGAGTGTTATTCCCCTATTTATTCGCCAAATTATCGAAAATACGCCGCTGACTATTACTGATCCGTCGATGACTCGCTTTATGATGACACTGGATGATGCTGTTGACCTTGTATTGCATGCATTTACTTATGGTGAAAATGGTGACATTTTTGTACAAAAAGCACCTGCTGCAACCATTGAGGTATTAACCAAAGCTATTCTTGAGATGATTGATAAACCGGATCATCAAGTTAATATAATTGGCACTCGACATGGTGAAAAGTTGTTTGAAGCATTATGCAGTCGTGAGGAGATGTTTGTGGCACAAGACCAAGGTGAATACTACCGGGTTCCTGCCGATAACCGTGATTTAAATTATGCGCAATATACAGAGGAAGGTGAAAAAGATCTTTCTAAAGTAGAAGATTATAATTCACATAATACACAACGTTTAGATGTAGAAGGGATGAAAACGTTACTTCGTAAACTTGATTTTATGCGTGAGATTGAGGCTGGTAACGTAAGTGTGCCAGAAGGAGTGTAAATGAATATTTTAGTAACAGGTGCCACAGGGTTTATTGGGCGTAACTTAATGGTATTCCTAGCTGAAGCTGGCTATGAGAATATTTCAACAATAATTTTAGATAACTCTGAGCAAGAAATTGTAAGCAAAGTTTCTCGAGCTGATTTTATTTTTCATTTAGCTGGCGTTAACCGGCCTAAAGATAATTCAAATTTTAAGAAAGGCAATACTGATTTTACTCAGTTAATTCTTGATCTGTTAATTAAAGCTAAGAAGAAAACTCCCATTGTATTTACCTCATCTATTCAAGCTGATTTAGATAATGCTTATGGTGTCAGTAAAGCAGGTGCTGAAGAGGCTTTACTCAAATATCAGCAGTTGACAGGGGCTGCAGTATATATTTATCGCTTACCCAATGTGTTTGGTAAATGGTGCCGCCCGAACTATAATTCAGTCGTGGCAACTTTTTGTTTTAATACTCTCAACGGCTTGCCTATCACCATAAACAGCTCCGCAGCAGAGCTTAACCTTGTTTACATAGATGATGTGTGTAAAAGTTTCATTAGTCAGTTAACTTCTCCAAGTGTTGTGGATGGTTACAGTACAGTTTCTCCCGTTTATCAAACAACTGTAGGTGAAGTTGCTGCATTATTAACAGAGTTTAAAGAAAGTCGCAATTCGTTAATCACTGCTAAAGTTGGTGTGGGCTTTGTACGTGCTTTATATTCTACATATATTAGCTATTTAGCTCCTGAGCAGTTCTGTTATCCCGTGACTCGCCATAGTGATCAGCGTGGTACATTTGTTGAGATGCTTAAAACCAAAGATTCTGGGCAACTTTCTTTTTTCACTGCGCACCCAGGGATAACCAGAGGTGGTCATTATCATCATTCTAAAACTGAAAAGTTTTTGGTTATTAATGGCAAAGCCTCTTTTAAATTTAAGCATATTACAACTGGTGAATCATACGAGTTGATTGTAGACGGTGTCGATTCACAAGTTGTAGAAACAGCCCCAGGTTGGTCGCATGACGTAACAAATATTGGCGATAATGAGTTGGTCGTGATGTTATGGGCAAATGAAATATTTGATCGTGAAAATCCAGATACGGTTACATTTAAGGTTTAATAATGAAAAAGTTACATATTGTTAGTGTAGTCGGCACCCGTCCTGAAATTATCCGTTTATCACGTGTTTTGGCTAAGTTAGACGAGCATTGTAAGCATACATTAATTCATACTGGTCAAAATTATGATTACGAATTAAATCAAATATTTTTTGATGATCTTGGTGTTCGTAAACCTGATTATTTCTTAAATGCAGCAGGAAAAAACGCATCAGAAACAATTGGTAAAATCATCATTGCAGTTGATGAAGTTTTAGAAAAAGAACAGCCAGAAGCGCTGCTTGTTTTAGGTGATACTAATAGTTGCTTGGCTGCAATTCCAGCCAAGCGTCGTAAGATACCAATCTTCCATATGGAAGCGGGTAATCGTTGTTTTGATATGCGTGTACCAGAAGAAATTAATCGTCGTATCGTTGATCACACTGCAGATGTAAACCTTACTTATAGTGATATCGCTCGTGAATATTTACTTGCTGAAGGCTTACCTGCAGATCGCACGATTAAGACGGGCAGCCCAATGTTTGAAGTTTTGAATTATTACGGCAAGGGTATTGATGCTTCAGATGTTTTATCTAGATTAGCGTTAACGTCTGGAAAATACTTCGTTGTCAGCGCTCATCGTGAAGAAAATATTGATTCAGATGTTAATTTAGAAAAATTAGTTTTAACCTTAAATTCAGTTGCAGAAAACTATAACGAGCCTGTGATAGTTTCAACGCATCCAAGAACACAGAAGCGAATTGATGCTAAAAACATTAAATTTCATCCACTGATTCAGCTGTTAAAACCACTTGGCTTTAAAGATTATGTGAAGCTGCAAAAAGAAGCTAGAGCGGTACTTTCTGATAGTGGAACAATCAATGAAGAGTCATCCATTTTGAATTTTCCTGCACTTAATATACGTGAAGCTCATGAGCGACCAGAAGGTATGGAAGAAGCTGCAGTTATGATGGTTGGTTTAGAGCCTGAAAGGGTTATGCAAGCACTACAAATTTTGGAAACTCAAAGTCGTGGTGAAGAAAGAATATTACGCCAAGTAGCCGATTACTCTATGCCTAATGTGTCGGATAAAGTTGTACGAATAATACATTCATACACTGATTATATTAATCGAGTTGTTTGGAAAAAATATTAAATGCGTTTAGCTTTATTGATTGATGATTACCTTCCTGGTAGTACTCGTGTAGGGGCTAAAATGTTTCATGAGTTGGCCGGTGAGCTTGTGAAATGCGGTCATGATGTTGTTGTTATTACTCCAGAGGTTAATCAAACAAAATCTCTAGAAAAAAGTATGTTCGATGGTGTCACTGTTTGGAAATTTAAAAGCGGACAAATAAAAGATATTGGTAAAGTAAAGCGGGCGATAAATGAAACATTACTTTCTACCCGTGCATGGAGTGCTATTAAAGCAGAGGTAACGCCTGGTTACTTTGATGGGATTGTGTATTATTCGCCGTCAATCTTCTTTTCCCATCTTGTTACAAAACTTAAAAAGGTTTGCAGTTGTAAATCTTACCTAGTGTTACGGGACCTATTTCCACAATGGGCTGTTGATGAGGGGTTAATAAAGCAAGGCTCTTTTATTGAAAAGTACTTTCGATTTTTTGAGACTTTAAATTATAATTCCGCTGACTATATTGGCTTGATGTCTCAGAATAATCTTACCTTGTTTAATAATATGAGAGATGAAGTTTATCTAACAACCGTTTTAAGAAACTGGGCTGAATTTTCCCCATTTGACTCTAAGGCAGCGAGTTTTAACTATAGGGATAAATTAAATCTTAATAATAAAGTGATATATTTTTATGGTGGAAATATAGGGCATGCTCAAGATATGGAAAATTTAATGCGTTTAGCGCGTGACATGCAATTATATCCACAGGCGCATTTCTTATTTGTTGGTCAGGGCGATGAAGTTGAGTTAATTAATAAACTTGCTGCAGATTGGGAGCTAGATAACTTTACTTATTTACCTTCAGTATCTCAGGTTGAATTCAAACATTTATTATCGGAAGTCGATGTGGGTTTATTTTCTTTAGCGCATAGTCACACCTCTCATAATTTTCCAGGTAAATTACTTGGTTATATGGTTGAATCTTTACCAATATTAGGTAGTGTTAATCTAGGTAATGACCTGCTAGATATTGTTATGAAACATGATGCTGGGGATATATTCATTAATGGTGATGATGCAAATTTATTGAATGCGTCAATTGCCTATTTAGATAATGAACACCGTAATAACAAAGGCAGAAATGCAACTACATTATTACATAAAGAGTTTACAGTTAAGTCTGCGGTACAAGATGTAGTTAATGCATTGCAATGAGTTAAATAAATCATAATTATAGCTAAATATTAAAATGATACTACGGCTTATATCTAATAGTCTCTTCTATTAACATTCAACAACTTTTCGGCACTTACTTCGATTAGTGCCTTTTTGTAGGAATTATTCAATAATGAAAATAACCATCGCTGGTACAGGCTATGTAGGTCTATCTAATGCAGTACTTTTAGCGCAATATAATGAAGTTTTTTCGATTGATATTGTGCCTGAAAAGGTTGATATGCTAAATAACAAGCAGTCTCCAATTGCCGATGCTGAAATTGAAGACTTCTTAATCAATAAATCACTGAACTTAACCGCTACATTGGATAAACAGCTGGCATATAAAGATGCTGAATTCGTTATAATAGCAACGCCAACCGACTATGATCCTGAAAATAACTACTTTAATACATCATCTGTTGAAGCTGTCATTAAAAATGTTATCTCTATTAATCCTGCTGCAGTGATGATTATTAAATCAACTGTTCCTGTTGGTTATACAGAGCGGATTAAAAAAGAATTCAATTGTGACAATATAATATTTTCACCCGAGTTTTTGCGTGAAGGTAAGGCACTTTATGACAACTTGCACCCTTCAAGAATTATTGTCGGTGAGCAGTCTGAGCGAGCTAAAGTATTTGCCAATTTATTGGCTCAGGGTGCTATTAAACAAGATATTGATATTTTGTTTACTGATTCAACTGAAGCCGAGGCTGTTAAGCTATTCTCGAATACTTATTTAGCGATGCGGGTTGCTTATTTTAATGAGCTTGATACTTATGCTGAAACACATGGTTTAGACACCAAACATATTATTGAAGGTGTTGGTTTAGATCCTCGCATTGGCTCTCATTATAACAACCCATCATTTGGCTACGGTGGCTATTGTTTACCAAAAGATACCAAGCAGCTTCGTGCTAACTATAAAGATGTGCCTAATTCGCTAATTAGCGCAATTGTTGATGCGAATAGCACCCGTAAAGATCATATCGCTGACTCTATCATTAAACGTAATCCGAAAATTGTCGGTGTGTATCGCTTAATTATGAAGACAGGTTCTGATAATTTTAGAGCCTCTTCAATTCAAGGTATAATGAAACGGATTAAGGCGAAAGGCATTGAGGTGGTTGTTTTTGAGCCTGAATTAAATGAGGCTGAGTTTTTCCATTCACGAGTGCTCACTGATTTAGCGCAATTTAAGGCAATGTCTGATGTGATAGTGTCTAACCGAATGGATGTTGTGTTAAGTGATGTTAGTGAAAAAGTTTATACTCGCGACTTATTTGGGTCAGATTAGTACCCATCGTAATGGTAAGTCGTTATGAAAACTCATTGTTAAGTGATTTAAAGGAATAAAATGAAATTTTTAGTCACCGGTGCGGCCGGTTTTATTGGTTTTCATGTTGCTACTCGTCTTAGCGAGATGGGACATGAAGTTGTTGGTCTTGATAATTTAAATGATTATTACGATGTCAGCTTAAAGCTGGCGCGCTTAGATACATTAGCTGACAGCGCTGAGCGCTCACCAGGTTCTTTTCGGTTTGTGAAGCTTGATTTAGCTGATCGTGCTGGGGTGGCTAAGTTGTTTGCTGATGAACAATTTAACCGAGTGATTCACTTGGCTGCGCAAGCAGGTGTTCGTTATTCAATTGATAACCCGTTAGCTTACGCCGATTCTAACTTGATTGGTCACTTAACCGTGTTAGAAGGCTGTCGCCATAATAAGGTTGAGCACTTAGTTTATGCCTCTTCAAGCTCTGTGTATGGTTTAAACAATAAAACACCATTTTCGACCCAAGACAGTATCGACCATCCCATTTCGCTCTATGCAGCGACTAAGAAGTCGAATGAGCTAATGTCGCACACCTATTCTCATTTGTATGGGTTACCAACCACCGGGTTACGGTTCTTTACTGTTTATGGCCCATGGGGCCGACCTGACATGGCCTTGTTTAAATTCACTAAAGCTATGGTAGCTGGCGAAGAAATTGATGTGTATAACCATGGTGATATGCGCCGTGACTTTACCTACATTGACGATATTGTCGAAGGTATTATTCGGGTGCAAGATACTGTACCGGTTGTTGATGCTTCTTGGAAAGTTGAGTCAGGCTCACCAGCGCAAAGCTCAGCACCTTATCGCATATTTAACATTGGCAATGGTAACCCCGTTAAACTAATGGAGTTTATAGATTCATTAGAAAGCTCATTAGGCATGTCGGCGATTAAAAACTTTATGCCGATGCAAGCGGGAGATGTTTACCAGACTTATGCTGAAGTTGAAGACTTGTTTGCTGTTACTGGGCACAAGCCGGCGATTAGTGTTAGCCAAGGTGTCGAAAACTTTGTGCAGTGGTACCGTAAGTTTTATAACATTGCCAAATAAAGAGTTAAATAAAATTTAAGTGTAAATAGATATTTAGTCAGTAAGAGTGAAGGATTCATTAATGACAGTTAAAAAAATAACAAAAGCCGTTATCCCAGTTGCAGGGCTTGGCACGCGGATGTTGCCAGCGACTAAAGCTATTCCTAAAGAAATGCTCCCGATAGTCGATAAGCCGCTTATTCAATACATTGTTAATGAATGTGTGGCGGCGGGTATTACTGAAATTGTGTTAGTGACCCATTCATCTAAAAATGCGATTGAAAACCACTTTGATAAGTCGTTTGAGCTAGAAACAACCCTAGAAAACCGCGTTAAACGCCAGTTGCTTGAAGAAATTCAAGCGATTTGCCCTAAAGGCGTAACTATTATGCATGTGCGCCAAGGCGAGGCGAAAGGGCTTGGCCATGCTGTTCTAAAAGCGCGGCCGATTATTGGTGAAGCACCGTTTGTAGTGGTATTGCCTGATGTGATTTTAGACGATGCGACCGCTAATTTAAAAACTGAGAATTTAGCTGCAATGCTCAAGCGTTTTGATGAGTCTGGCGCTAGCCAAATTATGGTTGAGCCAGTGCCAATGGAGCTGGTTAGCAATTATGGTGTTGCAGATTGTAGTGGTCATGCGTTAGAGCCTGGTGAGTCGAAAGTAATGACGGCAGTCGTTGAAAAGCCACCGGTAGATGAAGCGCCGTCTAATTTAGCGGTTGTTGGTCGTTATGTATTGTCAGCCCAAATTTGGGACTTGCTTGAGTTTACCCCGCCAGGTGCTGGTGATGAAATTCAGTTAACCGATGCTATTGCTAGCTTGATGAAAGTGGAAACGGTTGAAGCGTTCCACATGACAGGTAAGTCACATGACTGTGGCAGCAAACTAGGTTACATGAATGCGTTTGTTGAATATGGCTTGCGCGATCCTAATTTAGGCAAAGACTTTATAGAATCAGTTGCTCAGTTACTTAAACAATATCAGTAGGCTGTTATTACCACTCTGAAGCTGAGGGCCTGACACTAAAGGCCTGATACTGGGCATGACAGTAATAAAATTTGTGATGGTTTTAAAATGGTAGCTTCGGCTGCCATTTTTCGTTTTGAGGGTAAGACTAAATATATCTGATGCTAATTTGGCATTAGGGGGTGATAATGTGTCGAATGAGTTTATGGCAACGCTGTTAATGATGTTGATTCATAATAAGCAACGCATTGATTAAGGCTGGTCAATATAAATAGGATAGGTCACCGTGACAAACCAAACACAAATATTAGCGTTGATTAAACAGTTAGCAGTAGGAAATAGTGATATTGATGTCGTGTGGCTTTATGGTTCTAGGGCGCAAGGCACTGATGTTGAGGGCAGTGATTTTGACTTAGCGATTGCTTTTAAAGACTTTGACTTATCGCCGACAAATGCAATGTTACGGCCAAATGAACTAGCGATGGATTGGGCACTAGCATTGGGTATTAGCGAAAATATACTAAGTATTGTTGATATTAATCGTTGCCCAGTTTACTTAGCTTTTAATGTGGTTGAGTTTGGACAAGTTGTGTTTGAAACGAGCGCCACGCGTGTGTATAAAGAGCACAATAGAATATATAGCCAATACGAATTCCAAATGATAGAGATGAAACAAAATGGTTTAGCTCTTTATTTAGTCGAGGCCGATAAACTGCATATTAACATCCATGGAGATCACCTAATAACATCGATGGAGATCATTCAATAACATCCATCAAGATCAGCTAATAACATTCATGGAGATCACTATCGCTCTAAATGTTATTTAATATCACGCTTGATATTGTTGGTTGTTTTTTAATCTTTTCTCTGTTCTGTAGGTATATTTAACCGTTATTCTTTTTCATTTGATGATGAGAATAACTATGTCTACGGTACCAATTTCTATGCGTAAATTAAAAGAAATACTGCGACTAAAATATGGCTGTTTACTTAGTCATCGTCAGGTTGCAAAAAGCTTATCTATTTCACCCTCAGTTGTTTCTCGTTATGCCAATAGAGCGGCACAAATGGGGATCACCAGCTGGCCTCTATCTCAAGAATGGGATGATGCAAAACTCAATCGAGAGTTCCTTAAAACTAAAGTCAAAACTAAATTAACGATCCCAGTGCCAGACTGGTCGGTAATTTATCAAGAGTTGAAGCATAAAACCCTAACGTTACAACTGCTGTGGGAAGAGCACTCACAGCGAAACCTTGATAATCACTACAGTTACAAT